>CALLVG010000152.1 GCA_938010715.1 uncultured Saprospiraceae bacterium | reverse complement strand
ATAAACTGACCAATCTGGCAAATTCAGACCAAAATCTTTACCACTGCCCATGAGTTTATAAAACTCCATATCTTTCACGTTAGCCAAATCTGCATGTGCAAACTGCATCATCCCAAACCCCCAAATTTTGTTGGATAAGGTTGAATATTTTAGGAAAGTGACGGTGGTGATCTGGTCTTCTTGCATGCCTTGTTTCTTTGTTTCGTAAAGACAAAAAAAGCAGTCTTTTGTTTATGGAATCGAAGACTATCTGTTTGATAATTTTGAAAAAAGATAACCGTTATTTCCTAATTTTTAGAAAACCTCAAAATACGAATCGACTTCTACCTCATCAAACTCATTAAAAATGAGCACACTTATTCGTTGTTTTAAATCTGCAATTTCAGTCAAGGTTTGAACCTGACATTGATACAAAAGTTTACCTTCTTCAAGTTTAGTGAACCCCAATTTTTCGAATCTCCTGCCTTTGAGTTTTTGCTCACCCAAAGACACCTCTATAAAAAGAGTTTCTGCTTTAATTGAGAAACGAATCTTTTCTCCTCGCTTTTCTGACAACCAAAGTATAAATGCAGCAATTTCATTTTGAATAAGCGACTCAATCAATTCTTCAAAAATTTGAGTATCTATCTGAAATTCTGGTTTTTCGGGAAAGATATGATTGATCAATCCCATCCGCTCCTTATTCCTTCGATTTGCCGTCTTTTCAAAATGTTCGTCGGAAGGCATCCGATCCAAAGAATGATTGTATTTTTCCAAACGCTTTTTCCATTGCGCTTTTAATTCCTCTTTCGTAGTAAGTTGATGTTTGATTCGATTAATATACTGGTTCCTTCGCTGATTGGGGACCAACAAATCCAATATTTTATTTAGTTTTCCTTGGGTAAAATTCATCGCCTTTTGGACTCGATGAGCCTCTAAAAAGTCTTTTTGCGAAATAGCATCATCCAATAATTCTTTCAAAAAGGATAACTCCTTTTCCAACGATTCAATTATTTCTGGTTTAGCATTCAGCATAGTTAAAAATTAAATTGCCTGACAAATTTATCATTTATCAGGCAATTAGTTATTTCTCGTCGAATTGGATTCGACGTTATGTTTTTAACTGAATTTGGCCATAATCTTTTCAGCCAATTCAATTCCGATATTGTCTTGCGCTTCTTTGGTCGATGCGCCTGTGTGAGGTGTCAAAGCAATTTTTGGATGGTTCAACAAATCTTGACGAGGTGTCGGTTCTCCCACAAAAACATCTAATGCCGCTCCACCTAAAGTATTGTTATTCAGCGCATTAAGTAACGCATCTTCGTCCACTACTCCGCCTCTTGCTGCATTGATGATGATTGCTGTATCTTTCATCTGAGCGAATTCCTCTGCACCCAGAACTGGTTTATCACTTGATGGCACGTGCAAGGTCAAATAATCCGAAGCTGCTAAAACAACTGCTTTAGGAACAGTATTAATTGGCACTTTTATAATGTGATTACCGAAGCCTTCAACTACAATTTCTGACTTATCAACATAAGGATCGTGTGCCAAAACTTTCATACCCAAACCCATCGCCATACTTGCCGCAGCGCGACCGATTCTACCCAAACCAATGATACCGAGTGTTTTGCCTTTTACTTCCATTCCTTTACTGTAGCTCTTTTTCAAAGCTTTAAATTCGGAAGCACCTTTGGTTGGCATTTCTCTATTGGCTTGGTGCAAAAAACGAGAGGTGATAAACATATTTCCAATCACTAATTCTGCAACGGATTGAGAAGATGCAGCTGGCGTGTTGACTACATCAACGCCTTTGCTTTTGGCGTATTCTACATCAATATTATCAAGACCAACGCCGCCACGACCGACCATCTTTAGGTTAGGACAAGCGTCGATTAATTCTTTACGAACTTTAGTTGCGGAACGAACCAATATCACATCGTATTCATTCAATTTTGAAGCTAATTCCTCTTGTGGAATTTTGGTGGTATTGACATGGTAACCTGCTTTTTCGAGGAGGTCTTGACCTGCTTTTGAAATACCATCGTTGGCGAGTACTTTAATCATTTTTTTAGAGCGATTTGTATTTAAAAAATCAAATTTTTTGAATTGGAATGCAAAGAGATAAAATTAATAGGTCATTATCAAATTTTTGGAGTAGTAAGGTTTCTATATCAAAAGAGGCCATTTCAAAATATTCGAAATGGCCTCTTTTAGTATTACTCAAAAAAATTAGGCTTTATTCTAAAAAATGTTGTAGAGCGGTTGATTTCTATTTTTTGACCAATTGAGGCAAAAAATTTAAGGATAGCCTTAGCTATCGTTCAATTTTTTAACGAAAAGTGGTGGAAAAAGAGTGATTAAACGCATACAAGATATTTTGGAATAAAGTCTATTAGTCCTTAATAAAAGGATAATCATCTGAATAATTATCAGTGTACAATTCACTTGCTGGTGGAAATTCACCTGCTTCTGCGAATTCGATTGCTGCTTTTACTTCTGCTTTTACAGCGTCTTTGATTTTAGTAATTTGAGCAGCCGTCGCCATTTTCCTATCCAACATTCTCTTCTCGACAACTTTGATTGGATCAATTGCTTGGTACTCTTTCAATTCTTCTTTTGTACGGTACAAACCTGGATCAGAAACTGAGTGACCTTTATATCTATAAGTCTTAATTTCTAAGAAATAAGGGCCTTTTCCTGCGCGAATGTGTTTTGCAGCCTTCGCAATTGCGTTGTGAACTGCTTCTGGATCCATACCATCAACTGGTTCACTTGGCATATCAAAACCACGACCTACTTTGTAGATATCTGGAACATTCGTGATACGCTCAACAGAAGTTCCCATTCCATAATGGTTGTTTTCACAAATGTATAGCACAGGAATATTCCATGCCATTGCCATGTTAAATGACTCGTACAATGCGCCTTGACGCGAAGCACCGTCACCAAACATCGTTACGCAAAGGTTTTTCGTACCTCTATATTTTTCAGCAAAAGCGATACCTGTTCCAATTGGAATTTGAGCACCGACTATTCCGTTTCCACCGAAGTAGTTATTTTCTTTTGAGAAAAAGTGCATCGAACCACCTTTTCCTTTGTTGGAACCATTGAATTTTCCGTACAACTCTGCCATACATGGGCCCATTTCCATTCCTTTCATGAGCGCGATACCGTGCTGTCTGTATGCCGTAACCAACGAATCTTCTTTGGTCAAAGCAGAATCAAGTCCTGCTGCAATCGCCTCCTGTCCTATATATACGTGTAAAAATCCACGAATTTTCGCTTGACCATACCCCATTAAGGTTGCTTCCTCAAATTTTCTGATTCGAAGCATCAATGTGTACCACTTGATGTAAGTATCTTTACTAAATTTAGATTTAGCAGCTTTTCCGTTGCTTTTTGCGGCTCCGTTAGCTCTTTTTCTGGTGGTTTTCTTTTTTTCTACTACTGCCATTTTAAATTTTTAGGTTTAGAAAAGCAAATATAAGTTTTTCCTTTAAAATGGAGGGTAGCGATATGACCATTTTGGTGGAAAAAATGAATAAAGATCTAATTGAGGAAATGATTAAATAATTCGCTCATATTTTGACCACATATTTTATCATTTAATCATTACAAAATAAAATCATTTTAAAAATTACTTTTGCCCGTATGAAAGTCAACCAACTCATTTTAACCAATTTTAAAAACTATGAGGTAAAAACCTTCGACTTTGTCGAGGGAATGAACTTGATTGTTGGGTTGAATGGAGTTGGAAAAACGAATTTGCTCGACTCGATTTATTATCTCTGTATGTGCAAAAGTCGTTTTGCGGGTTCGGATAGAAATATTTTGAGAAAAGTAAATGAGGAAAAAGCAGATTTTTTCCGTTTAGAAAGTCATTTCAAAAAGAAGAAAAAGAAGCTGAAAGTGGTGGCAAAAGTACAGCCATCCAAAAAAATTAAAGATTTTGAAATTAACGACAAAGCTGCTGAAAGATTAGCGGATCACATCGGAATCTTACCAGTGGTGATGGTGGTGCCAGATGATTCTTTATTATTATTAGATGGTTCCGAAAGTCGTAGATTACTGATAGACAACGTGTTATCTCAAATGGAACGGCCGTACTTAAATGCCTTGATGGCTTACAATCGAATTCTAAAACAACGGAACGCTGCACTCAAAGGTTTTATAGAAAACAGGAATTACGATGCCGCCTTGGTTCGAACTTACAACGAGCAGCTTTGCCCATTAGCCAGCACGATTCATGAATTGAGGAGTGATTTTATGATTCAGTTCAGTCATTATTTGAACCAATTTTATCAACAAATTTCTGGAGAAAAAGAAACAATCAGCTGCGAGTATAAATCAGGTTTGAATGATGAAAAACCCGAACTCATTTTTGAACGAACGATGGAAAAAGACCGATACACCGGTCGTACCACAGAGGGCATCCACAAAGATGATTTGATTTTTAAAATGGATGATTTTCCGCTCAAGCGGTTTGCTTCTCAGGGGCAATTGAAATCGTTTATTCTTTCAGCAAAATTGGCGCAGTATGAATTATTGCGTTTGCACAAAGGCGTTACTCCCCTACTTTTGTTGGATGATATTTTTGCTAAATTAGATGATCAACGCGTCGCTCACCTTTTGAAACTTTTAAATCATAAAAACTTCGAGCAGGTTTTTATTACTGATACGCATACTGAGCGAGGGGCTAAGATTTTGGAAGAGGCGGAGATTGAGTTTCAGCAGATTGAGTTAGAATAGCCATGATTCATTTACTCTACATTATTGGTCTATTCGCTTTTCATAAAATCACAACAGCACGCCAATTACTTACTTCCGAAGGTGCTTGGACAGCGCTGCTCTTTGGTGGTTGGGTCATATTTTTCACAAATGAAAAATGGTTAATTCCACTGTTCTTTTTCTTCGGCAGCAGCGCTTTGATTGCAAAACTCTTCCCAACCAATTCAAAATCAACCGATAAAAAGCATGGAAAACCGAGAGACTACTTTCAGGTTATTTGTAATGGATTTCCTTATGTGGTCGCCTCCTCTTTTGCAGACTTTACTCCTGATTTGACTTTTATTTTATTGGGAACCGCGATGGCGGCAGCAACTGCCGACACTTGGTCTTCAGAAATTGGGATGTATTTCAAAGGCACTACAGTTGACATTTTTAATTTTAGGAAACAATCACCTGGTGTCTCTGGCGGAATGAGTTGGCAAGGTAGTTTGGCGGGCTTGTTGGGTTCACTTTTGGTTGCGGTTATTTGCAGTTATTTGACTTTTAAAAATTTGAATCCAATGTACATCAAGATGGTAACTGGTTTCGGTTTTTTAGGAATGTGTCTAGATAGTTTATTGGGTTCGCTTTTTCAAGTCAAATATCAAAAAAAGGGCAATTTTTCTGATACTAAAAAAAGTGGATATCGTTACCAATCAGGTTTGAAATGGATGACCAACGACATGGTCAATCTTTGGAGCAATAGCCTTATTGTTTTATTGGCGGGTTTGTTTTTTGTTTGGATGAGTTAACTTACTTTCGCGCAAAAACCACCCGATGTTCCAAGAAATAAAATCACTCTGCGAAGAATTAGAAAAAGAATTTCACCTCATCGAACCTGAGCGTAAGAAACACCTTTTGGCGTTAAGCCAATTTTTTAAAAAGAAGTTTGAAGCAAAAGAAACCGCGAAAGCTATTGTGATATGTACGCATAATTCGCGTCGTAGTCATTTGGGTCAGTTGTGGTTATCTGTCGCAGCAGCGTATTTTGGTTTCCCAAAAATCGAAACTTATTCGGGTGGAACAGAGGCAACTGCCTTCAATCCAAGAGCTGTCACTGCAGCTCAAAAAGCAGGTTTCAAAATCGAAGCGGATGATCCAAAAGCGACCAATCCAATCTATTCGGTGAGTTGGAATGATGAGATGAACCCTTACCAAGCCTTTTCCAAAAAATTTGATGATGCCCCCAATCCAACCACTGATTTTGCGGCTATAATGGTATGTACAAGCGCGGATGAGAGTTGCCCTTTTGTTTCTGGCAATACTTTTAGGATTGCCCTACCTTACGATGATCCCAAAGCATTCGATGATACAGCTTTGGAAGCTGCAAAATATACAGAGCGTTTGCGGCAGATTGGGCGAGAGGTTTTGTGGATGTTTTCGATGGTTTAGGATTCAAAAAAAATTGTTGGGATTACTGAATTGTTATTCCTCTCAATTTCTCCCCTCCAACTCTTTTAGTACCCTAAAAATTTCAAGAACAATCTGACACACGGTGGTTTTCTCAGACCAAATTTGCTTAATTGATTCCGTTCTTACCTTTTGTATAGTCTAATTCGAATTAATCGGAAAATTATTTTTGGCTAAAATAGCCGAATTCCACTTTTTTGTGAACCAATACGGTTGTTTTTCAGTTATAGCTTTCGAATTAAAAAAAAGGTGAAAAAAAGTTTCACCAGAGGGCTATTTTTTTGAAATGAATTCTATCTTTGCGCCCTCAAACATACTTTGTCTCTATCTTAAAGAAGATTTTCCAACTCAAAGTATGTCATATTTCAAGATTCCGTAGCTCAGTTGGTAGAGCACTTGACTTTTAATCAAGGGGTCCTGGGTTCGAGCCCCAGCGGGATCACTAAATTAGGCGCAAAAGTAACTTTTTGCGCCTTTTTTTATCATTTATGGGTGTTTTTGGCCCTGTTT
>CALLVG010000151.1 GCA_938010715.1 uncultured Saprospiraceae bacterium | reverse complement strand
CAAAATCTCACGACGTGCACCCGGTCTTGCACCAGAGATTGCATCACATGCTTGTACGATTGGCGAGATGATATTCGTCATTTCTACCTCATCGTGGTGAGCACCGACTGCGTTGGCAACAAATACATGCTCCTTCGCTTTCTCACACATTTTCATACCCAAAATCGCGTGTGACAATTCTGTATCTTCTTCTGCTACTTTTCCTATATCATGGAGTAAACCAGCACGTTTTGCCATTTTTACCTGATTAGCATTCAAGCCGAGTTCAGCAGACATGATGGCACAAAGGTTCGCCGTTTCGATAGAGTGTTTCAACAAGTTTTGTCCATAAGAAGAACGGAAACGCATACGTCCGACCATTCTTACCAAACTTGCATGCAAGCCATGTATGTCTAAATCAATTACGGTTCTTTCACCGATTTCGATGATTTGTTCTTCCAGTTGTTTTTTGGTCTTCGCTACCACTTCTTCGATACGGGCAGGGTGAATACGACCATCGGCTACCAATTTCTTCAATGATAAACGGGCAATTTCTCTTCTAATAGGGTCAAAACTGGAAATCACAATTGCTTCCGGAGTATCATCTACTACAATCTCTGCACCTGTCGCTGCTTCCAATGCACGGATGTTTCTACCCTCACGACCAATGATTTGACCTTTTAAATCATCAGAATCTAGGTTGAAAACAGAAACCGTATTTTCAATCGTATATTCAGCACACATTCGCTGAATGGATTGAATGATAATTTTCTTTGCGTCCTTATTAGCTGTAATTTTTGCTTGCTCCATTGAAGATTTCACAATGGCCATTGCATCTGTTTCAGATTTTGCTTTGACGGCTTCGAGTAATTGTTCTTTGGCTTCTGCTTCTGACAAACGAGCAACACTTTCAAGTTTTTTGATGTGAATTTCATTTGCGCTATCTAATTCCTCTTTTTTCTTAGCAATTACTTTCAATTGCAAATCGAGGTTTTCTCGAATACTTGAAATTTCTTTGTCGCGCTCAAGTACCTTTTGCTCTTTTGATTTAAGTTCTTTCTCTTTTTGTCCGAGGGAAGATTCTTTTTTAACAACATCAACTTCACGATCCTTTAATTCAACTTTAAGATTTGCTCTTTCTTGTTGAATCTCAGATTTCATTTTTTGGAAGCGGTCTTTTGCCTCGTTGATTTTCTTTTGCTTGATCGATTCATTTTTTGCTTCAGCTTTAGAAACAATTTTGTCTGCTTTTGATTCAGCATCACTGACCAAACGTTTTGCAGTCACTCGCGCTTCTTGCACGACCAGGTCAGCTTTCGTGTTCATCTCATCAATCTTTCCTTGTTGCTGTTTTTTGATAAAGGTCTGAACAAAAAAGAAACCAATAGCCGCTCCGATAACTAAACCAGGCACTATTCCAAATACTATATCCATAACACTGCGGTTTTTGTGAATAAAAAAAATATTTTTTGAGCTAATCGCTCTTAACCAAAAAAGGGAAAGAATATTTCGATGAAAATCGAATAAAGGTGGGCAGCAGGATTATTAATAAAAATGAAAAATCGAAATGAAAATTAAAAAGCTAATGCAATTTTTGTAATCAGTAAGGACTCTTTTTTATTAAAAATTTCAAATTCATATTTGAACTTGATAATTGTATTTGTACTTATAACTATGCTACTCACTCTTGCGCAGTGCAGAATCCAGAAGTGCATCAATTTCAGAAAGCTTTTCAAGCAGACCAGATTGGTCTTGATTGGAAATGGAAGGTGCGGCTATGGCAGTCGTTTTATTCTTTTTGGCTTTCGCCAAATCAACTGCATAGGTCAGGGCGGCCATTGATAGGCAATCCTGTTTGTCTTTGGTGGTGTATTTCAATTGAAAGTTATTAACCTGATTGTTAATTTCTTTCACGATTGTACGAATGGATGGCTCATCAGCCTTATTGATCCTGAGCGGATAAGGACGTCCGGCTATTAAAACCGTAATGCTTATCATTTCATTTTCGTTATCCATGTTTCAAAGTGTACAAAATTTATATTTCGATTACGTAAACTGAATTTACGTATTTTCTAACCACTCAATGCACTTGTCCAACTCCTCAATATACTTATCAAATTGCTTTCTGAGAACTTTTGACTCTTCTGGGTTTTTCGCTTGCTTATCTTGTAAAGCAATCTGCGTCTTTCCCAATTTGACCTTCAAAGATGCCACGTTTTCTTCGTTTTGCGAAATTGTGGCTTTTAAATTTTTGAGTTCTTGTGTAAGTTTATCGTTTTCGCTACGCAATCGCCTGTTTTCACCAATTAATTGATGAACTTTTTGTCCAATTCCTTCTATTTTTTGGTGGATCGACATCGGCTGCGTTTTTAATTGAAACTGCTAAAGAACAAAACAGTTTCAACAAAAATACGGGTTTTTTAAGTGCAAGTTCAAGTATCAAGATAAAGTTCAAATTTCGCACTGACTTAATCTCAGTTTTTTTCTTGTTTTTTATGATTGTTGCTATGATTTTTATTAGCTCTTCTGCCTTTGTTCGTGCTGTTCTCTGAACAGTCACGAATTATTACAAATCTCCAGATTTGCGGAATTTATATGGATTGAAAAGAATTGAATAATAATTTCTCAAATCTGGAGATTTGACGAAAATGCGTGATGGTTCAGAGAACCACACGAGCAAATTTCTTTGAAATTTGCTACACCCCTTATTCAACTTAGCATTTATGTTTTCTCATACAAAAAGCGGTTCGATCAAGCCTTAGAATCTCACCTTCCTTGAATCCATAGTTCAAACTGATTAGGTACCAAAGAATCTCTAAGCGTTCTTCTACCGTTTTACTAAGAAGGTATTCTTTATTTTTCTTAGCCTGTTCGGCAATAGTTCCTTTTGAAAAAGCATTTCTATTCAGTCTCATTTGATAATCATTTGAATCAAAAATCAGCAAATTCTTTGTCTATTGCAAACAAGCAAGGTTTGTTTAGATACTCGTCGAATTGGATTCGACGATACGTTAGCGACGAATCACCGCCCCCAACTGATGCTCATAACTCCCAATCAATTTATTCATCACCTTATCCACTTCTTTATCAGAAAGTGTCTTTTCTGGGTTTTCAAAATCGTAGCTAACGG
>CALLVG010000150.1 GCA_938010715.1 uncultured Saprospiraceae bacterium | reverse complement strand
GAAATTCGTTTCAATGAAAATCGACAATTTTTCACAGAAGGCGTTGAGCTTTTTAATAAAGGAAATTTCTTTTACTCTCGTCGAGTGGGTGGTCGTCCGATTAATTATTTCAATGTTGAAACAGGAGATGATGAAACTATCATCAGTAATCCGTTCGAAACACAATTGTTCAATGCGACTAAAATTTCAGGTCGAAATTCTAAAGGTTTAGGTATCGGTTTTTTCAATGCCGTTTCAGGACAAACCGAAGCGACGATTCAGAATTCAGAAGGTGATCAACGAACTGTAACCACTGCTCCGTTGACCAATTACAACGTTGTGTCTTTCGACCAAAATTTAAAAAATAATTCCTACGTGTCCTTGATTAATACTAACGTGATGCGTTCGGGAAGCACCTACGATGCCAATGTAACGGGTGTTGTTTTCGACCTTTTTAACAATAAACAAACTTATGCCCTTGGCGGAAAAATTGGCGTCTCACAACAGTACTTTGCAGACTCGATTAGTCTTGGAAATACCGCCAATTTAAGAGTACAAAAAACTACTGGAAACTTTCGTTGGGAGGCAGGTTACAATCAAGAAAGTGTCAATTATGACATCAATGATTTAGGAATCATCTTCGCGCCAAACGAACGAAAATATTATGGTGATTGGTCTTATAATGATTACCAACCAAAAGGAAGATTCAATCGTCGCTGGTTCAATATGAGTGGTAGTTATGGTACGCTGTATGAGCCGAATACTTTCACTGAATTAGGCTTGAATTTAGAGATAGGAGCGGTGACCAAAGGCTTCTTGGGTATGGGAAGTTGGTTGTATTTTGAACCCGTCAGAGGACGTGATTTCTTTGGGCCACGTGCTTTCAATTGGACGACTTATTATGAGCAACCTCGCTTTGTTTTCTGGGGCGGTTTTCTTAGTTCAGATTATAGAAAAAAATTGGCTTATGATTTCAGATGGCGAGTTGGAAGGTTCAACGATTACAATCAAGGAGAGGGGAGGTATGGTTATGAATTCCGATTTTTCCCGCGCATAAGAGCCAATGATAAACTCTCATTTGTTTTAGGAACTGTTTTAACAAAGGAAAATAAAGAACTCGGTTGGACAACCACTTTAGATGATGGAACTATCATTTATGCGAGAAGAGATCAGGACATTATAGAAAACAGCATCCGAAGTAATTATGCTTTTAATAATAAAATGAATTTATCATTTCGACTGCGCCACTATTGGGCGACGGTGGTGAATCACGATTATTTCAATCTTCATCCATCCAATGGTCAATTGGAGCCTTCCACTTACAATGAAGTGAATGATACCAATTTCAATGCCTTTAATATTGATGCGATTTTCAGATGGCGATGTGCGCCTGGAAGTGATTTATTTGTGATTTGGAAAAATGCAATCATTGGTCAGGAGATTGATGAGGTTTTGCCTGCCAATTATTTCAATAATATCACTGATGGATTGGGCGCTTTGCCACAGTTGAATAGTCTTTCGGTGAAGTTTATTTATTACGTGGATTATCAGCAATTGAAGCGGTGAATTTAATTGTCGTTCGAGTCTAATGCCGTGCTGGATGTGGTCAAAGTGCCGAGAAACAAAAAGAGTGGAAAATGTTCTTCGCTCGTCGTGAATATAGGCTGCGCTCGAAGTGCGCATCTTTGTTTATTTCAAAGTAGTCCCTTTCGCGCCAAACCAAGGATGGACTTCTACCGCCAATCGACCTGCTTGAACCATCGGGTCACCATTAGCCAATTTTTCAGCTTCTTCTTTTGATGCAACGGAGTAAAAACTCATGCCACGTAAATCTCCATCATCACCAAATGGGCCATTCATGACGATGATACCGTCATTGTATAATTTCCCTAAATACTCAAGGTGTTTGGCTTGTAATACTTTGCTATCTTCTGGATCCATCTCCTCTTGATTCGGTCCCTTTTTTAGGAAAACGACGAAGTATTCTTTCATCTGGTAAGTGACCCCGTCTTCTGTGACTTCGAATTCACGTTGCGCGGAAGCGTCATTTATAAAAAGTGCAAAAGTGAGTAAGAATGAAAATCTAAGCATGGTTATATTTTGAATTAAAATTCTTCTGATGGTTCTCCACCATCATCTTCAATATCATAAATCTCAGGTTGAGAATCATCTCTTTGAATGGAATTGTCTTCCATTTGATCAATGAAATTTAAACTCTGATTCCAAAAATCTTCGAAGGTTGGTTGTACACGCGTCCAGATGACTTTGACCTGCCCTGGGTATTGTTGCAAAATTTTATAAGTCACTGATTCTGTTTTTGTTTTTTCGGCTATTAATCGAGAGGAATCTGCCAACCATAACAAAACGCTATACATCAAAACGAAGATAGCTGCCATCAAAACACCGCCAAAAAATTTATTGATGATATTGATTCGAGCGGATTGCAGAATACCTTCAAGACCTTTTGCCAATAACTGAATCCCAACAATCGTCAATCCCAAACAAGAAATAAATCCTAACAAATACATCAAAGGCGAGTTGGAACCTGATAATTGAACAATCAAGTCAGTAGCCGATGGCGCAAATTTTACGGCTACCACAAAACCGAAGAAAGAGGCAAATACATACATCACCGTCCTTATGATTCCTCTCGAAAAACCCGAGTAGAAACCTCCTAAAATCGATAAGAAAAATAAACCATCAATTATCATATTGTGTAGTTCAATTAGAAAACTTACTCAAAAATAAGGGTTTTTTGCAGAGTGAATGATTCTTTTCGATGAGTACCGCTATTTTAGCGTTGAAAAAAACTCAAATTATGTACAAGTGGTTCTTTATTTTGACTTTAGTGGGAGTAATTGGTTGCGAAAATACTACAAAAGATATTGATAATCTTCCTGTAAATCATTTGCCCACTGGTATCGCAGTTTTGGGCATCGCTCAAGATGCAGGTTTTCCACAAGCGGATTGTCGAAAAGATTGCTGCAAAGCGGCTTGGAATCAACCCGAACTTCGGAGGCATGCGACTTGTCTGGCGTTATTTGATTCTTTAGAAAATAGATATTGGCTTTTCGAAGCGACCCCCGATATAAAATTCCAAATGAATCATTTTCAAAAAATGGCAGTCGATCAATCTCCTAACTTGGCAGGTATTTTTCTGACACATGCTCATGTTGGACACTACACAGGACTCATGCATTTGGGACATGAAGTGATGGGCGCCAAAGGTGTTCCTGTTTATGCGATGCCGCGTATGCGTACCTTCCTTTCGGAGAATGGACCGTGGAGTCAGTTAGTTGATTTTAAAAATATCGCGTTGCAAAATCTCTCGGCAGATAGCACCATTCAATTGAATGAACGATTGGCCGTTACGCCTTTCCGAGTGCCGCATCGGGATGAATTTTCAGAAACGGTTGGATATAGAATCGTCACCCCAAAACATGCTTATCTTTTTATTCCAGATATCAACAAATGGCATTTGTGGGATAGAAGTATTGCTGACGAAATAGCCAAAGTAGATTACGCTTTTATCGACGGTACTTTTTTTGAAAATGGAGAAATTCCAGGGCGAGATATGAGCCAAATTCCACATCCATTCATTGAAGAAAGTATGTCCGTTTTTGAGAAATTATCAGCAGCAGAAAAAGCGAAAATTCACTTCATTCATTTTAACCATACCAATCCGGCATTGCAACGTGATTCGGAAGCAAGGAAAGAAATTTTAGACAAAGGATTTCGAATTGCAGCGGAAGGAAATGTTTACTAAAATCACGCTAAGTTTAACAAAGTTTAAAAATGAGTTTGAATCAACTCCATAAATTCTTCTTTCAAACCATCATTCACCGCAACAATTTCTCTTCCAAAAAGAAAATCATTTCCACCCGAAAAATCGAAAACGTGGCCGCCTGCTTCTTGTATAATTAGCGCGCCTGCTGCCACATCCCACGAATTCAAACTGTATTCAAAATAAGCATCAAAACGCCCACAAGCGACATAGCACAAATCCACAGCCGCCGAACCTAAACGTCGAATGCCACGCGTTTGATGAATCAAATTCCTGAATAGTTTAAAATAAGCTTCCTCTCTTTCAAAATCATAATAAGGAAAACCTGTTGCAATCAATGAGTCGCTTAATTGGTCATTCGCTTTTACTTTTATTGGTTGCTCATTGAGGAAAGCACCGCCATTTTTATAAGCTGAAAAACACTCCTTTCTATTAATTTCTAAAACGACGCCGAGAATTGTCTCCTCATTTTGCTGCAAAGCAATACTAATTGCAAAAACGGGTATTTGATGTAGAAAATTAGTTGTTCCATCTAGTGGGTCAATTATCCATCTGAATTCTCCTTTTTGTTGTTCGACGGTTTCTTCTTCTGTTAAAAAAACAGAATTGGGAAGTGCTGCCGAAAGTTGCTTAACAAGCATTTCTTCCGCTGTTTTATCAACGTAGCTGACGAGGCTGTTCAGGCTTTTCGTTTCTATTTGTTGATTGCTGACTTTGCCTAATTCGTCACGGAGGAAGTTGCCAACATTGTTGGCAGTTTTGCAGGTTTGTTGGCAGATATTTTTGAGCTCGTTTTGATCCATTTTTCAATATAAGAAACGCTCAAAAAATAAGTTCCCGATTTCTAATAATTAGTGAAGGAAAAGTGATTGATAATGAGGTTTTTCGCGCTAATTTTTTGAATTGAAGAGGGAAGTTATTTTTTGAGTAATACTAAATAGTTTGACAGAATTAGCTTAATAACTTTTTGGTTCTTTTTCTGCCACTCTTCGTGATTTTTTAGTTCCGTATCTAAATTAATGATTTTAAATTCGGCTCTATATTGAATCAAGTGGGTGCATTCAATTTAGCCTCAGAGAGGCGGTAATATTTTTAGCAATAAAAATTTATAAAATGACTCCTAAGCACCAGCGGTGCGATCATTTATGACCGCACCGCTGGTGCTTAGAGGAATTAGATTTGTATTAAAATTGGTTCACCCACTTCATTCTCGACATAGAGCCTCAAATTCCGTTCACTGAATTTCTATCCGTGATAATATCTTTTAATTCTTTTAGAAAAGCATATTGACTCGGCATTACCGTTTTTAAAGCATCTTTTACCGCTACGAAAGTTCCTTTTTCCAATTCAGGAATAATATCTTCTAGTTTATCTTTTACTTCGTTGATGTCATCTTTCAACATTCCTTTTAAAGATGGGATATCATGCCAATCACCTTCGATAGCACAGGCGTGTTTGATAGCTTCTTCTTGCTCAGGGGCGATAGAATCTAGGTCAATCAACTTATCTTCGTTGAAAAGAGAGTTGTGATAATTTTTATCCAACTTTCCTGTAGGAATTTGCCATTCTTCATTTTCTCTACTCAGTAAAAAAACTTCCAATCCACGTTCGCGGATTCGATAGAGAACAAAATGAAATTTCTTGCGGAGTCCCATATTAATAGCTTATGGTGTAAAAGTATATTTTCAACATGCGCTAAAAAATTTTAGCATCGCTGAACCAAATCAACGATGCTAAAACAGTAATATTTCCAAATTGTTGAAAACAAGCATTCGCAGACTATAAATTCATGCCGCGAAAGTCAGGAATTTTTCTCTCTTTTACAAACTTGAGGTCTTGCGTACCTTTTTCTTCGCTTCTTTTTTCGATTTACGGCTTTGCTTCTTTTTCTTTGGATTATTGCCCTCCTCTTCACTTTCCTCAAAATCAGGCATTCCTTCCATCATTTCATCAAGGTTCATATCGCCGAAAGCTTCTTGCATCATAGACTCCATATCTTTCATCATGGATTCCATTTTTTCGTTTGGTTGAAATTCTCCGTTTTCGCCCATGGTTCCGAAATGTTTAAACATTATCGTATCCATCATGGTCACAGAGCCTTCTATCATATTGAAGGATTGTTCCAACTGCTTCATCATGTTTTCCATTTGACCTTCCATCTGCTCGCGCATTTGGTTCAACTCCTCTTTATCAATCGTCTGCGCATTAGAAACCAATGAAAAACAAAAAATGCTAAATAATAAGACAACGAACTTTTTCATTATAATTTAATTTTAAAAATTTCAAAAATAAGGGGGTTCGTAGGTATATTTTTTAGAGAGATGTTAGACCGCTTCGCTGCGAGACGCAAGACATAAGTAGCGTGTCTCCAATAATCGACACATTTGTGACAAACATATTTTCCGCCACTCTTTGTTAAAAAATAATTCCGTAGCTCGGCTATGCAATGATTTTTTGCCTAGATTAGCGAAAAATCTGCTCTGTCAAAAATGACGATTATTTAAGCCACGCTACTTAAGACTCACTTTTTACGAGTTCACAATATTTTTAGTTTATCCGAACTCGTTCACTCAGCGTCTTGTGTCTAATATCTAACAGCGAAGCGGTCTCGCTTCTACATATTCTTCAACTCCATTTTCACCATTTGATTAATAGCCAACGCCAATACTAATCCTTCTTCTTCTTTGGACATTTCTTTAACCAAATCAAAGGTTCTTGGATTTACGTCTTTCAGTTTATCGGGGTGGATGAGGCTTGCTACCTCGCGGTCGTTCATATAAACCGGCAACAATCCCTCTGAGTTTGATTTTTTGATACGCGCCAATTCCACTTTTCCATCTGGCCGCATGAATGCTCCATTTTGTTGGAGTGTTCCGATGGGTTGGCCGTCCATCCAAATATTCGTTTCGCGAGCTTTAATACCAAAAGCATACTCGTGGTTGGCGGTTTTTGCATAAACG
>CALLVG010000149.1 GCA_938010715.1 uncultured Saprospiraceae bacterium | reverse complement strand
GTCTTTATTCTGAAAATTATTTCAGAATAAAGACTAGTTTGTACGGTTTTTTTGTTTTTGGAGTTTTATTTTTCGAAATAATTATAGATTCAGGGTTTAATACTAACTTAGTTTTTCATATCTCCGTCAAAAACCGACAGATATTGAATCCAGTTGCGAACTAAATTTTGCTGATGATTCAGCAAAGAATTATAATTTTTTTAGATGATTTTTTTGAAAAGAATATTTTTGTTTACAATCTTTTTTTTATCGTTTTTCTTACTACTAAGACATTTACTCTTATTATCACAAGAGACCAGCATTTTATATAATTTAGATTCCTTTCAATATAGGGTAATAAATATTTATAGACCTCAAAAAAAAGGAACCCCAGAAGTACACATTTTTTTAAATGATTTTAATAAAAATTCAAAAACAAGAAATATTGAGTTTGTTCAAAAACTTCAAAAAAAACATAAGTTAGATTCTTTATTCAAAATGAAATGGATATTAAGAGATAATGAAAATATCTTTGAACCTATAGATATTTATAAACTTAGATTTTATGAAAAAAACTTAAAAGATGAAAACTCCGATAACAAACCTATTGGGACAATTGGAGTTGACTTGCGAAAAAAGGCTACAATGTGCCTTTGCTTTACAAGTTGTTCATTTGTTAATCATGACACATGTTTCCATTATAATAAGTCTAATCTCTTTTCAGATTGAACATTTGTTGAAACCCGCTGGATTCAGTCTCCAGACTGAATCCTCCTATCAGCCCGTCTCCAGACGGAAAAACAAGTCCCGAACATTCAACCCCACCAATCTCAAAAACTTCTCCTTTTCAATTGCCATATATTTTGCCCCACTCCAAACTACGAGTATCTTTGCAAAAATTTCAATATGGCTAAAGAGAATATCGAGCAAAACAAGAATGAAGATGACTTCAAACTCATGGTTTCTAAAATGAATCATCGGTTAGAGAAAATACATCTGGGAGGAGGCGAAGCAAAAATTGCCAAACAACACAAAAAAGGCAAACTCACCGCTCGCGAACGTATCGAATATTTATTGGATGAAGGCAAACCACACTATGAAATCGGTGCTTTTGCTGGTTACGAAATGTATGAAGAATATGGCGGCGCACCCGCAGGTGGCGTTGTGGTCGTAGTTGGCTATGTCCGAGGAAGACAATGTATCGTTGTCGCCAACGATGCGACCGTCAAAGCAGGTGCATGGTTTCCCATCACAGGTAAAAAGAACCTCCGCGCTCAAGAAATAGCCATGGAGAACAAATTGCCTATCATCTACTTGGTAGATAGCGCAGGTGTTTTTCTCCCAATGCAAGATGAAATTTTCCCTGATAAAGAGCATTTTGGGCGTATTTTTAGAAACAACGCAGTCATGTCGAGCAAAGGCATCATTCAGATTGCAGCCATCATGGGAAGCTGTGTAGCAGGAGGTGCTTATCTCCCTATCATGAGCGATGAAGCATTGATTGTAGAAGGAACTGGAAGTATCTACTTAGCTGGCCCTTATTTGGTAAAAGCAGCTATTGGCGAAACAATAGATAACGAAACGCTTGGTGGAGCGACTACTCAATCAGAGATTTCGGGCGTTGTTGATTATAAAATGAAAGATGACAAAACTTGCCTCGATACCATCAAAGATTTAGTTGATAAAATCGGCAGTTTTGATAAAGCAGGTTTCAATAGAGAAAAACCTGTTCCACCTAAATTTAAAGCAGAGGAGCTTTTCCAAGTTTTCCCTGTAGAAAGAACAAAACAATACGATACGGTCGATATTTTAAAGCGAATTGTTGATGATTCAAAAATAACGCAATACAAAGCGGGTTATGGTAAAACCATCATTTGTGCCTACGCGCGTATTGATGGTTGGTCGGTAGGAATCGTTGCCAATCATAGAAAAGTAGTCAAATCGGCAAAAGGTGAGATGCAGTTTGGAGGGGTAATTTATTCAGATTCGGCAGACAAGGCGACCCGTTTTATTATGGTTTGTAATCAGAAAAAAATTCCTTTGATCTTCTTACATGATGTTTCTGGCTTTATGGTCGGAAGTCGCTCTGAGCATGGCGGAATTATTAAAGATGGCGCAAAAATGGTCAATGCAGTAAGTAATTCCACTGTTCCGAAAATCAGTATTGTGATGGGGAATTCATACGGCGCAGGTAACTATGCGATGTGTGGAAAGGCCTACGACCCAAGGTTTATCGTTTCATGGCCAACGGCTCGATTGGCAGTTATGGGTGGTTCACAGGCAGCAAAAACGTTGCTACAAATCCAAACCAAAACAATGGAGAACAGAGGCGAAACCATTTCAGAAGCTGAAAAAGAGGAGCTACTCAAAAAAATCACTGATCGATACGATAATCAAACGACTCCCTATTACGCAGCGTCGCGTCTTTGGGTCGATGCCATCATCAATCCGGTCGATACTCGAAACTGGATCAGCATGGCCATCGAAGCAGCAAACAATGCACCGATTGAGAAATTTAACGTGGGTGCAATTCAGACTTAAGCAGAGAAGGAGAGTTTGAGAGAACGAGAGAATGAGAGTTTGAGAGTGAGCAGGCGGTGGCACGGGTTGGTTTTAAGTAAAAAAAAGCGGATCAGCTATTCCATTTATATTAAGAGAGCCCCGTCCCACCGCTATTTTCAAAACAAAAATTTTAAAAAGAAGGATTCGTAAAAAGGATTAACGAATTCCTTTCATAAAAGAAAAAATAAACGTAAAAATGGATTATAAAAACCTGCTCTACTCAGTTGACGAAAACAACATCGCAACCCTAATCATCAATCGCCCGAAAGCTTACAATGCTATTAATGCGGAAACAATGGGTGAAATCGGTCACTTTTTCAGTAAAACCGCCCCTAAGTTGAAAGGAATCGTTGGAGTTGTGGTGACAGGTGCTGGAGATAAAGCATTTGTTGCAGGTGCCGACATCAAGGCATTTTTGACTTTGGATAATAAAAAGGCACAGAAACTTTCCAAACAAGGACATCTGGCTTATAATCACATTGAAAATTTTGACAAACCAGTCATTGCCGCGGTGAATGGATTTGCATTGGGTGGTGGATGTGAATTGGCTATGGCATGCCACATGCGTATCGCAGGAGCAAAAGCCAAATTCGGACAACCAGAAGTCAACCTTGGAATTGTGCCGGGTTATGGAGGTTCACAACGATTAGTCCAATTGATTGGAAAAGGAAAAGCGATGGAATTACTTTTGACTGGAGATATGATTGGCGCAGAGGAAGCACACCGTTTAGGTTTGGCAAATCATGTCGTTCCTCAAGGTGAAGAAGTAGCTAAAGCAAAAGAAATTTTATTAAAAATAGCAACCAAAGGCCCTATCTCTATTGCGAAAACAATTGAACTGGTCAATCTATATTTTAATAAGAAAAAAGATGGCTTTAAAGCCGAAATCGAAGCATTCGGGGCATGTGCTGATACTAAGGACTTCAAAGAAGGTGCATCTGCGTTTATAGAGAAGCGAAAAGCCAATTTCACAGGAAAATGATCTTAATCAAAATGAAAAGATTAAATTAAAATGAAAACCGAGCAGCTTGAACCTGTTTGAGTTAGGATTTTTCATTTTGATTTTCATTTTGATTTTTAAGGCTTAAATATTGTATTAAATAACTACCCTACCCTAACATTCATTAAAAAATAACGTCAAAGAATAAGAAACGTGTCCCTAACTACGTTTCATATTTTCTTACAAGTTTTATAAAACTATTCCTGAATGAAAAAGCTCTTTCTTTTAACCATATTTCAATTCATTCTTTTCACATTTTTGTCTGCTCAATGTAAATCGGGTGACTGTAAAAACGGCACAGGGATTTACATTTATCCAAGTGGTGCAAAATACATCGGCCAATTCAAAAATGGAGAAATTCATGGAAATGGAGCATGTTATTATACAGATGGCAAAAAATACCAAGGTAAGTGGGTAAATAGATACCCAGAAGGAAAAGGAACCATGACTTTTGCCGATGGAGCAACCTGGACTGGTATATGGAAACGTGGCCATCCTATTGATTCAAGAGGGAAGATCATCAAAGACCTCTTTCCTGGAAAGGAAGACGAAATTGCAGAAGATAATATCCAATCGGGCTGTCTTAAAGGAAATTGTAAGACCGGACAAGGAATATTTGCTTATGCCGATGGTAGCAAATACGATGGTCAATGGCGAGGTGGACAAATTGATGGTTACGGAACTTTCTATTTTGTAAATGGCGATAAATATGTCGGTGGCTTTAAAAAAGGACATTCTCACGGAAAAGGTACTTTTTATCATAAAGATGGCTCTAAAACTACTGGTGACTGGGAAAAAGGAGAATTTATCGGTAACCCAGTTATTGAAGCAGGAAGAGAAGGATGTATCGCAGGTGATTGTGTGAATGACCGAGGCACTTACGTTTACGAAGGTGGCGAAGCAAAATATGACGGTATGTTCAAAAATGAATTACCACATGGCCAAGGAGTCGTTTCTTATGCAAATGGCGAACGTTATAAAGGAAATTGGGCTTACGGTGCCTTCTTTGGTTTTGGAACACTTTACACCTTGGATGGAGCAGAAGTGAAAGGCTGGTGGGTAAAAGGGAACTACATGGGTATTGACAAACCAGAAGATTTTGATGGTATTTTGGCTAGTGCAGGTGGCAATAATAGCGAAGAAGACATTATAGAAGAAATCGTTGAAGAGCAAGTAAAAGAACTCTCACCTTCTGAACTGCAGGCCGCGATTCGTGAAAAAGCAGGATTTAAAGTCTATGCAGTGGTCGTTGGGATTGCTTCTTACAATCACATGCCGGCACTTCGATATACCAAAGATGATGCTTACGAAATGGGGATGTTCCTCAAAAGTCCAGCTGGTGGAGCTTTACCAGAAGATCAAATCAAATTGTTGATTGATGAACAAGCAACAAAAGGAAATATCATTAGAACCATGAAAGAGGTTTTTGGAAAAGCAGGACCAAATGACTTGGTGATGTTATACTTCAGTGGACATGGTTTGAAAGGTTCGTTTTTGCCAATCAACTACGATGGTTTCAATAACAAACTGCCGCACGAAGAAATCAACCAAATCATGGAGGCTTCTGATGCGAAGTATAAACTTTGTATCGCTGATGCTTGTCACTCTGGTAGTTTGTTCGCAGCAAGAAGTACTGCTGAATTGGCAGTTTTAGAGACTTATTATGAAACGCTCGGTCAATCTGAGGCAGGTACAGCATTGTTGATGTCCTCAAAATCAGATGAAACTTCGTTGGAGTCAAGTGGATTGAGACAAGGTGTTTTTAGTCACTATTTGATTCGTGGTTTGAAAGGTGAAGCTGATGCTAATACCAATAGTATTGTTTCGATTTCTGAATTATATAATTTTATCAATAAAGGAGTAAGAGAATATACTGGTAATCGCCAAACTCCAATCATCAAAGGAGATTACGACCCAAATATGACCATCGCGGTTACGCTCAAATAAGATTTATTCTTTTTAAACAACTTCTTTGATAAAAAACCCGAATTTTCAATTGAAAATTCGGGTTTTTTATTTTCATATTTGCGGTAGAAAAAGAAATCAATTATTATGAAAAAATATCTTGCAATCCTATTTGTCTCAACACTGATTTTTGCTTGCGGAAGTGAAGAAACACCTTCCAATTCAAAAGCTTCCAATAAAAAAGAAACAAAAGCAAAAGCCCCCGACGGCAAAAAAATTTTTAAAACCTACTGTACCGTCTGTCATGGATTGTATGGCGACATGGAAGTAAATGGTGCAAAAGACCTCAATCTCTCCATCCTAACCCACGCAGAAAGAGTTGAAATCATCACAAATGGTAAAAATGTAATGACACCATTTAAAGGTGTTTTGACTGATGAACAGATTGCAGCAGTTGCGCAATATACAATAGATGCTTTTAGTAAAAAAGAGTGATTCAGTCGGTAGTTTTGTAGTCTGAAGTTCTCAATCGGTGGTAAGCAGTCAGCAATTCTCAATCGGCAGTCAGCAAACGGCAATTCTCAATCGGCAGTCAGCAAACGGCAATTCTCAATCGGCAGTCAGCAAACGGCAGTCAGCAAACGGCTAATAGATCTTAACAAAAGAGGGACATTTGGAAAAAATCCAAATGTCCCTCTTTTGTTTAAGAAAAATCTACGATTTTTCGCCGACTACTGATTGCCGACTACTGATTGCCGACTACTGATTGCCGACTGCTGATTGCCGACTGCTGATTGAAAAAACTGCCAACTGAATCACTCCTTCACTGGCATTTCTGATTTGATCAAAAACTTATCAAAAAACATCATCACCGAAGCGATGTAATAATCACGATTTGTTTTTTTACGAAAACCATGGCCTTCATCTTTTGCCAAGAGATACCACGAGTCACCTCCGTTTTTTCGGATAGCCTCCAACATTTGTTCTGCTTCTGAAGCAGGAACACGAGGATCATTCAAACCTTGAATGATAAACATTGGTTTGTTGATTTTATGAGCATTGGTGGTTGGAGAGATATTTTCTAAATGTGCTCTCATTTGAGGGTCGCGCTCGTCGCCGTACTCTTGTCTTCTGAGATCTCGACGGTATGATTTTGTATTTTCTAAAAAAGTGACAAAATTGCTTATCCCAACTGCATCTACTCCACAAGTCAATTTATCATTATAGTGAATCATTGAAGCCAAAACCATATATCCACCGTAAGAACCACCCATCACGGCAGTTTTTTCGGAGTCTAATTCAGGTTGTTTGGCGATCCAATCGATTAATGCACCAATGTCTTTTACAGAATTTTCCCTTTTAAAACCATTATCCAATAACAAATAATTTTTACCGTAACCTGCTGATCCTCTTACATTTGGACCAATTACGGCAACTCCTAATTCATTTACCAAAAACTGAATGGTTGGATTGAAACCTGGACGAAACTGTCCCTCGGGCCCACCATGAATTATGATAACCGTTGGATAAGGGCCAATCGCTTCTTTTGGTTTATAATAAAATGCGGGAATCTCTCGCTGTTTTTTTCCGACCTTATCAAAAGTTGGGAAAGAGATGAGTTCTGGTTCGATAAAACTCTCTATATCCAGTCCTCCAACCTCACTGAACGTCCATTGTTTTACAGAGAAATTTTTCGTATTCACAACAAAAATATCGGCTGGATTGGTGGAAGTGTTGATGGTCATAGCCAATCGAGTGTTGTCATTATTCCACTCTAAACCACCAACCAATCCGTTAGGAATCGTTGAGACTTGAACTAATTTATTCATGTGAACATCCAAAAGATAGAGCTTGCTCAAACCACTTTCATTGGAAGTAAACGCAACCATTTTACCATCTGGAGAAACATTGATGCTGCTAATATCCCACGGAATCCCTTTAGAAATTGTTCTAAATTTTCCACTTTCAATATCAAACTCTTTTAATTTTCTAACTTCATTATTGTAATCAGAAGTGAAGTAAACTGATTTGCCATTACCAGCCCAACGCGCCGAGCCATAAGAAATTTGTTCTTCAGATTCCTTTATCGAAGTTATCTTACCTGTTTCAATATCAAGGATAAAAAGATTACTCTCATTAATTGAGATGTAATTTTTGATTAGAATTTTTTTGTCATCAGGCGACCAATCCATTGGCAACCAAAATCCAGATGCTTCAAAAACTAACTCATCTTCCCACCGCTCATCCATACGATGAATGTAGAGGTCATAATCTTTTTTATTTCTCTTGGTACTTGCAAAAACAAATTTATCGCCAGCATGGCTCCAAATGCCCATTCCATTTCTTGACTCGCCATCAGTCAGCATTTTGGATTGCTTCGTTTTATTATCAAAAAAGAAAAGCTGATAAGCTTCATTTCCACCAATATCCTTTCTAAAAAGAAAACCATCATGCACCGCAGAGGAAGAGTACGCTCCCCCACTTATCGGCTCCTTGAAGTAAGTGATTTGTTGACGCATCGCTCCTGGCTTATCAACGATATGAAATTGAGCAGTCTCCCCAAATCGAGTTGAAATTAAAATACTTTCGCCATCGGGTGTCCAATCTGCAAGACCAGCAGAGCGTACATTTTGATATTGTAATAATCTGTCGGTTATCGTCTGAGGTATCTCAGGAATATTTTCAATAACCAGATTTCCAACTTCTCTTCTTTCAATTTGTGCCGTCAAATCCATTGTCATAAATGTTTGGAGCAATAAGCTTATAGATATAAAATAGGGATACAGTTTATTCATAATTTCAAAGTATGTTTTTTTGAAAGGAAAGCCTATTTCTCAACAAAGATATATTAATAAAACATTTTTATGATGAGTCGCAGAAAAATAGATTTCATCCTACGTCAACGTACGATAATGTCTATGTAATTAGCATGGTTTAAAACAAATTCAATTTCAAAATGGTATAGTTTGTGTTTTAAACAATACTCAAACACTACTTTAGAGTGGTTAAACACAGCTACTATGAGAAAATTCATCTTACTTTTTTTATGTCTGGTCGGTTTGCTATTTAGCAATTGTAAAAAAGACCAACCATTAAGTTCAGAATTTGATAATACATTAGAATCAACTCTGGAAAGTGCGTCTCCCATTGGGAGTATTGACTACTTTACTTTCCCAGAAAGTACCGACTTATCTAATATTCCACAAGATCCGTTAAATCCAATTACTGCTCAAAAAGTTAGCTTAGGAAAACTACTTTTTCACGAAAGTGCAATCGGTACAAAGCCCAAAAGCGGAATTGGAGTAGGTACTTTCTCTTGTGCTTCATGTCATTTTGCTGGTGCTGGATTTCAAGCTGGAAGATTTCAGGGGCTCGGTGAGGGTGGAATCGGTTTTGGTAAAAACGGAGAAGGTCGTATGAAGGGGCCCTTATATCCAGATGACTTGATTGATTCTCAACCTGTAAGAACGCCAAGTGCAATGAATGGCGCTTTCCAAAAAAATATGTTATGGAATGGCCAATTTGGCGCAACTGGTGCTAATCTTGGGTATGAAAATGAATTTACGGAAGGGACTCCTAAAGAGACCAACAACTTGGGATATGAAGGACTGGAAATCCAAGCAATTGCTGGTTTGGGTGTACACAGATTAGAAATCAATGAGGATTTGATGACGTCTCTCGGTTATAAAGATATGTTTGATGAGGCATTCGGTGCAGATTTCGATGCATCTGAAAGATATACAAAAGAAACTGCTGGCTTGGCGATTGCCGCTTATGAAAGAACTTTGATGTCCACCGAAGCACCTTTTCAAAAATGGTTGAAAGGAGATAGAGCTGCAATGAGTGCTCAAGAAAAAAGAGGAGCGATTTTGTTTTTTGATAAAGCAGCGTGTGTTTCCTGTCACACGGGCCCAGCCTTGAACTCCAATGAATTCCATGCCATCGGTGCATTGGATTTAATAGATTGTCCTGAGGAAGTTTTCAACACCAATGCAATGTCCCCTGGCAACCGAGGAAGAGAAAGTTTCACTGGTTTGGCTGAAGATTTGTATAAATTTAAAGTGCCACAACTTTACAACTTGGCAGATTCTCCTTTTTACGGTCATGGAAGTAGTTTCCGTAGCATCAGAAAAGTGATTGAATATAAGAACTTAGCAGTTAAAGAAAACCCAGAAGTTCCAATCAGACAATTGGCAGAACAATTTGTTCCTCTCGGTTTGACACAAGCTGAAATTGATGATTTAACGGCGTTCATCAAAACTGGTCTTCATGATGCTGACCTGTTGAGGTTTCAACCAAAAACCGTTAATTCAGGAAACTGCATACCTGTAAGTGATCCGATGGCGAGTAGTCAATTGGGTTGCCGATAAATGACTTTAGTTCGCAGAGCAAGAACATTCAAAAACAATTATAATCCTTTGAAAAATGGCGTTGCAAATTAAGTTTTGCCTCGCCTTTTTTTATGGTTTTAAAATATTAAAAGTTTTTAACCAACTTCTATTGATATTTGCAACCAAAAAAATATGGGCATCAATTATTTAAAAATAGGAACATTATTCGGATTATTCGCAGTAGCGTTTGGTGCATTCGGGGCACATGCACTCAAAAACATAGTAGCAGCCGATAAAATTGGAATTTTCGAAACAGGTGTACGTTATCAATTTTATCATTCATTTGCCCTTTTGGCCGTTGGCTTGGTGATGCTTCACTTATCTAATAAACATTTGCGCCTTTCGGCAAAATTATTCATTGCAGGCATTTGCTGTTTTTCTGGCTCACTTTATTTATTAGCACTTCGCGATGTTTTAGGAATTGGTAGCTTTACCAAAATTTTAGGGCCAATCACTCCAATTGGGGGTTTACTATTAATTTTAGGTTGGTTATTTTTCTTTTTAGGAATTGGAAAACGAGATTAAATGAACGAGGATTCTATAAGTTTAAATAAATACATCGCAAGAACCGGTCACTGCTCTCGTCGAGAAGCAGATAAATTGATTGAAGCAGGAAGGGTAAAAATCAATGAATCAGTTGCAAAAAAAGGAAATCGGGTTTTCGAAAATGACAAAGTCACTTTGGACGACCAACCTTTAGCAACCAATCCGCATCCTATTTATATCGCCCTGAACAAACCACCCGGAATTGTTTGCACCACTGATAGAAAAGAAGAAGGAAACATCGTTGATTTTGTCAATCATCCAAAACGAATTTTTCCGATTGGTCGATTGGATAAATTTTCTTCAGGTTTGATTTTAATGACGAATGATGGAGACATTGTCAATAAAATATTGCGTGTCGAAAACAACCACGAAAAAGAATACATCGTCAAAGTCAACAAAGAAATCACGCCAGAATTCATAAAAGGGATGGGCGCAGGTGTCCCGATTTTGGGAACGCGAACTAATCGATGCCGCGTTCGACAAATTAATGATTATACTTTCAAAATTATTTTAAAACAGGGACTAAATCGGCAAATCAGACGGATGTGCGAACACTTTGATTATCACGTCAATGACCTCAAACGGATTCGTATTATGAATATTAAAATTAGCAATATTAAACTTGGCAAGTGGCGCGAATTGACAAAAGAGGAAGTAGCGGGTTTGAGAGGAGAGTAAAAAATTAAACATAATCAACGCTAAGTAGTCTGACAAAATTAGCTTAGTAACTTTTCGACTCTTTTTTTAGTTCCGTATCTACGGATATGCAAAGAAAAAATGCCTTGACTGACGAAAAAATATCTCAAAAAATTTTTCTAAGATAATTTTGTCAGACTACTTAAAACTTAAATTCTCATGAAATTCTTAACAACAGTATTTTTCTTTTTTTTATTTGTTCTAAATGTTTCTTTTGGACAAATGCCATCTGATCATATTTACAAAGTCGTAGAGGAGTTACCAGTTTTTTCAGATTGTGAAGGAATTGCAGATAGAAACAAAAAACAAAATTGCTCGACCGAAAAAGTGAATGAATACATTTATAAAAATCTAAAATATCCAGCTATCGCACGTGAAAATGGAGTCCAAGGTGCAGTAACCGTCAGTTTTATTGTTGAAAAAGATGGAAGCACCTCCAATCACAAAATCATTAGAAACATTGGTGCAGGCTGTGGCGATGAAGCTGTCCGATTGATTGAGAAAATGGGAAAATGGATTCCTGCAAAAAATCGTCGTGAAGCTGTCCGCTGCGAGGTCAAACAGGTGGTACGATTTGAAATTCCTGAGTTTGTTGACCAAAGGATCGAAAGTACACCAAAAACAGAAAACAACGTACCGACATCTAGCGCACCAGTAAAAGAGAAAAAATTTAAAGTCGTAGAAGAAATGCCTTCTTTCCCAGGTTGTGAAGGCCTGTCTGTTGTAAAAAAAAGACAGCAATGTGCCCAGAAAAAAATGCTCGAATTCATTTACAAAAATCTTAAGTACCCTACAGAAGCAAGAAAAAATGGGGTTGAAGGAACTGTTGTCATCACCTATGTAGTTGAAAAAGACGGGACAATTAACGACGCAAAAATCCTTAGAGACATCGGCGACGGATGTGGAGAAGAAGCTCTAAGAATTGTAAACTCCATGCCAAAATGGAATCCAGGAATCCAAAAAGGTAAACCAGTAAACGTTCAATTTAATATTCCAATTCGTTTCAAATTAGAATATTCAAATAAGAAGATAAAAGAACTTCAAAAACAAGCGAGGAGAAGTAAAAATTGATACCGTTTCATTACATCCACAAGTCTCAATTGAGTTAGAAACGCTCAAAAAATAAGTTCCCGATTTCAAAAATTAGTGAAGGAAAAGTGATTGATAATGAGGCTTTTCGAGCTAATTTTTTGAATTGAAGAGGGAAGTTATTTTTTGAGTAATACTTAGAATGTTCGACCACTAAAAAATGACCTAATAGATTTTATTCTGAAATAGTTTATAGCGCAACGAATGCTTGTTTTTTAACGAAAAGTAGCGAAAAAAGAAGTATTCAATTGCACACTAAATATTTTAATATAAAGTCTAATATATTTGCATTCCTTTCTTACTCACAACCTAACCTTAGTATGGAAAATATGTTTGAAAAAACGGGCGCTGAAAAAATGATCTCTCGTATCAACAATTTAACAGCAGACACCAAACCACAATGGGGAAAAATGACTGTTGATCAGATGTTTGCTCATTGCAATGTTCCTTATGACATGACCTATTCAGATTTGTACAAAAAGCCAGGAGCAATTGGCAAATTCATGCTCAAACTTTTTGTAAAAAATAGTGTGGTCGGTCCAAAACCCTATCCAAAGAATGGTCGTACTGCTCCAGATTTCATCATCAAAGACCAACGCAATTTCGAGGAAGAAAAGCAACAACTGATTGATAATATCAACAAAACGCAATCATTGGGCGCCAATCATTTCGATGGAAAAGAATCTCATTCTTTTGGACCATTGACTTCTGGAGAGTGGAATACCATGTTTGCAAAACACCTCGATCATCATCTCACACAATTTGGAGTCTAAATACCTTTTCACTTCCAAAAGGCTTGGTTTTAGAAATTGGCAAAAGGCAGATATTGAACCAATGTCTGCCCTCAACGCCGATCCTGCTGTCATGGAATACTTTCCATCCACCAAATCAAAGGAAGAAACGATTCAGTTTATCGATCGAATGCAAAAACTATTTGAAGAAAAAGGTTTTTGTTATTTCGCAGTTGAGCGATTGGATACTCAAAATTTTATCGGATTCATTGGTTTCGGTTGGCAAACTTGGGAAGCGGTTTTTAATCCGAGTGTAGATATAGGTTGGCGACTTGCTCAAGCCAATTGGGGTAAGGGTTTTGCCACTGAGGGAGCAAACAGATGTTTAAAATATGGATTTGAAAATTTAGGTTTCGAAAAGGTAAATTCTATTGCCTCTACTGTGAATACCAAATCGACCAAGGTCATGCAAAAGATTGGTATGCAGCAAGTTATGAATTTTGAACACCCCCTACTTTTAAACTTTCCTCAAATTAAAGATTGCGTTTTGTTTTCAACTGAAAAAGTAGTTTTTCAAAATCGATCAATCCATCAAATAAAGCTCGAAAAACTGCGTTCAGGAAACATCATAAAAAGGCTTTGAAATTATACAGCCGATTGACTACCAAGATAGTGAAAACTCAACACTCATATTAAACCTTTTAACTATTCGTACGTAAATCTTTCTTGGTGTGATTGAAACCGATTTAGTTAAAATTTTGGAATGAATCATTCTACGACATTATTACCGTTTTTAGGTGCGGAATGTAATAAAGAATCTATTTTTGCGTCTTTTTTTTACATTCTGAACGATGAGAACAAAAACCATTGGATTTTTGATTCTTGATAACAGAAAGATGAACACACGTATCCGAAACACATTTTCTAAGTAAATCTGACAGTTTTGTCTAAACATTTATACCTGCGTCACATTCCCATGCTTTCAATTAAATTTATACCCAAAAAGTTATTCGCCTCGGCAGTTTCAATTTTGGCTTTTGCTACAATTGTTTTTGCAAATGGCGATGACCCTCAAGCAAATCTACCCAAAGATTACTTTGTAATTGCACCTGCTGCAGTAGATACGATTCCTTTCAATCAATGGTATTATGACTGGCTCAATGGCTCCGATGAAAATCGGCTTGACCTCAAAGATCCGTCTATTATCAAAAAAGAGGTCGAGTATGATCCTGAAAAAAATCGTTACATCATTACCGAAAAAATGGGTGACGAAGATTATCGACCGCCAACTTATATGACCTATGACGAATACATGAAATGGTCAGAAAAAGAAGCACAAAAGGAATATTTCAAAAAATTGTCGGGTGTTGGGGATGCCAATGTCAGTTCTTCTGGAATTGTCGATCCAGTTTCCAAATTCAATATTGAAGACAACCTCGTCGATAGACTTTTTGGAGGTACTAAAGTAGATATTCGCCCCCAGGGAAATATAGATTTGACCTTTGGTTGGAATTACAGTCGTCGGAAAGACCCAGGTTTAACGATACGCCAACAGACCAATAGTATTTTTGATTTTGATATGAACATCAACATGAGTGTTCAAGGAAAAATCGGGGAAAAATTGAATCTAAACTTCAATTATAACTCAAAACCGACTTTCGATTTTGATAATCAAATGAAGATTCAATATGACCCAACTCAATTTACAGAGGATGATATTATTCAAAACATAGAGGCAGGTGATGTGAGTTTGCCTTTGAAAGGAACATTGATTCAGGGCGCACAGAGTTTATTTGGAATTCGTTTGGATACAAAATGGGGAAAACTGAAACTTTCCACCATCATCGCTCAACAAAAATCGGATAGGGAAGAATTGGTCGTACAAGGTGGTGCCCAATTTCAGGAATACGAGGTTTATGCAGATGAATATGAAGAAAACAGGCACTTCTTCCTTTCTCATTACAATAGAAATGTTTTTGAAGAATCATTGGTCGATTTGCCAGTTATTCGTAACGTTTTTAAGTTGGAAAGAGTACAGGTTTTCTTGACAGACGATAGAAACACGCAGCCAGATAGATTGGTCGATATTGTTGCTTTTGCTGATTTGGGAGAGGCCGAACGTATCACCAATACAACCAATGTAAGAGGTTTTCCTAATCGTAATACCGATTATTTGAACCGTCCACTTCCTGATAACACCTCGAATGATTTGTTTGACGATGCGACAAACGACCCTCGTACCAGGCAAATACAAAATGCGGTTTTTGCACTACAAAATCCGCCATTCAACATGCAGCAAAGTAGAGACTTTGAAAAAGTTTCTGCTGTTATTTTGACTGAAGGACGTGATTACACTGTCAATCCAGAATTGGGTTTTGTTTCCTTAAATTACCCCGTACAACCAGACCACGTAGTTGGTATTTCTTACCAATATTCATACAATGGTGAAATTTTTCAAGTTGGAGAATTTTCAAATAAAGTACCACCAGTAACTTTTGGTGCACAAACCGGAAATGACCCAGATCAAGATACTACCCGAAACCAGACCGTTGTTTTCACAAAAATGTTGAAGTCAGCAACTCAACGCGTGGATTTGCCCCTTTGGGATTTGATGATGAAAAACGTCTATAACATCGGAGCGTACAACGTAAATCCTGAAGATTTCCAATTCAGTATTTTCTATGATGAACCAGGAATCGGTGAGAAACAATTTTTACCAAGAGAAACCAAGGTTTTTGATACTCCATTGATTAGTCTTTTCAATTTGGATAGACTGAATTCACAAAACGATCCATGTCCCGATGGGGAGTTTGATTTTGTACCAGGATTGACCATCAATCAAAGAAACGGTCGAGTCATGTTCCCATTATTGGAACCATTTGGATCTTCCTTGACCGATATCTTCAAAAATAGCCCCAATGATACAGTTAGAGAAAGAGCAAATCTGATTGAGCAGCGATACGCCTACAATATTCTTTACGATTCAACGGTAACGCGAGCGAGAGAGTACCCAGACAAAAATCGTTTTGTCATGAGAGGTATTTTCAAATCAGAGACTTCTAATGAGATTATTTTAAATGCCATCAATATCCCTCGTAACTCATTGAGGGTAACGGCTGGTGGTAGAGTATTGGTAGAAGGAGAAGATTATGAAGTAGATTACAATATCGGTCGTTTGCGAATCTTGGACGATTCCTATATTGCTTCTGGAGTTCCAATCAATGTATCTTTTGAAGACCGATCGTTATTTGGTTTTCAACAGAAAAACTTGATAGGAGTACGTGCAGATTATGATATTAGTAAAAATTTCCAAGTTGGTGCCACCTACATGCACCTGTTCGAACGGCCTTTTACTCAAAAAGTAAATATTGGAGACGACCCTATTAACAACCGTGTTTATGGGCTTGATATGGCATGGGGTAAAGAAGTCCCTTTATTTACAAAAATGGTCGATGCCCTACCCTTCATAGATACCAAAGCGCCATCATCAATTAATTTTGTGGCGGAGGCAGCAGCTATCCAGCCAGGTCACTCTCGCGCCATCAACGAAGGTTTGGGCGATGACAAAGGCGGTGTTGTGATGATTGATGATTTTGAGGGCGCTTTTCCAGAATTGACGCTTTCCGCTGCGGCATTACAAGAATGGGTTTTGGCAAGTGTACCTCAAAATGACATTAACAATAATAACCCACTGTTCCCAGAGGCAAAAGAATCTGGACCAATTTCTGGGGTCAATCGTGCGTTGCTCAACTGGTTTGTGGTAGATGAAAGTTCCCGTAGAGGTTCCCTTCAAAGTCCATACACAGATCAGGTTAGTTACAACGAAATTTTTAGAGAAGGTCAAGTTCAGTCCTTTCAAAATATTACTCGACCATTAGTTATCAATTACAACCCAACCATCAGAGGGCCTTATAATTTTGATTTACCTGAAGAAAATGGTGGAACCACTTATTCGGATGGTGTAGATTTTAATGGAAATTTAGTATCACCAGAAACTCGATGGGCAGGTATTACCCGTAATATTCAAAATAATGACTTCGAGGCAAACAACGTTGAATTTATAGAATTTTGGCTATTGAGTCCATATCATTCCAAAACTGAAATTGGGCAGCCTTCTCCTGATGCAGCTCGCCAAAAAGGTGACATTTATATTAATATTGGAAATATCTCTGAGGATGCATTGCGCGATTCGAGACTTTCTTACGAAAATGGTTTGCCAGGTACTTCTGCGACCAGCCAAAACAGACGTACCGATAAGACCCCTTGGGGTAATGTGCCTTCCAGTAAACCACAAGTACAAGCATTTGATACTGACCAACAAAGTCGATTATTGCAAGATGTTGGTCTGGATGGAATGGGCGATGACGAGGAGCGAACTTTTTATCAAGAATTTATAAATCAAAGTGCAAGTCTGGGTGATTCAGCAAAAGCTGCAATACAAAGAGACCCTTCCAATGACAACTTTCAGTACTTCTTGAGTAAACCAGACTCAATTCCAGTTTTGGATCGTTACCGATGTTTCAACAATCCAGAAGGAAACTCGCCAGTTAATCAAAATAGTCGAGTTCCACAGTCATCTCGTTTGAGACCAGACACAGAGGATCTAAATGATGATAGAACGTTGAACGAAGCAGAGGCTTATTTCCAATATAGAATTCCAATTGAACAAGATCCGAATTTAGAACAAGGGATCAAATTCAACAAATATGTACGTGACTCGGTGATGGTGATGAGTAACCAAGGGATATATAGAATATGGTACAATATTCAAGTTCCAATTGCTGATTATGAAGCAGCGGTCGGTGGTATTCAAGATTTCCGTTCGATTCGTTTTATTAGAATGTTTTGGCATGGGTTTGAGACAGAGACGACTTTCTCAATGGTTGATATGAAATTGACTCGTAGCCAATGGAGAAAATACCAACGTCCACTCAAAACAGATGGAATTGGAAGTCCGCCTGATTTGTTTCCGCCCACCGAGTTTAATATCACAGACGTGGGGTTGGTTGAAAACAGTACCAGAGTCCCCTTCTCCTACATTTTGCCCGAGGGCATTCAGCGAGAACAGGCTATTGGTGGATTTCAACAAAATCAATTACAAGATGAAAAATCAATAGCTATCACCCTGGGAGATCTGCAAGATGGAGATGCTCGTGGTATTTACAAATTGACCAAACAAGACCTACGACTCTATGACCGCATGCGAATGTTTGTTCATGCTGAGCGAGATCCGATTAGAGATCCAGGTATTCGAGATGGAGAGCTTTCTGCTTTTATTAGATTGGGAAGTGATTTTGAGGACAATTATTACGAATATGAAATTCCGTTAACTTTCTCAACAGATGAAACGATAGACAAGGATTTAGAACCTTTGGAATATTCGAGAGAAGTCTGGAAAGTTGAAAACAATTTTGATTTTGAATTTGATTTGTTAAAAGATATTAAAATTCAAAGAAATGAAGCCTCCTTTCCTTTCAATACTGAATTTAAAGTGGATAGTGCTGATGTTGCCAATAGAAGTGCTACCGTAAGAGTAAAGGGTAATCCTGATTTAGGAACCGTAAAAGGTATCATGATCGGTTTACGAAATAAAGTAGATGACGGTGTACCACATAGTGCCCAAATTTGGGTCAATGAATTGAGAGTCAACGGTTTGGATGAAAGAGGTGGCGTCGCAGCACTCGCTCGTATGGACATAGCCTTGGCTGATTTTGGGCAATTAACGGTAGCTGGAAATTATAGTGGAATTGGTTATGGAGGAATTGACCAAAAGTTGATTCAAAGAAATCAGGAAGAAGTCAAACAATATGACCTTTCTGCCCAATTTGAACTTGGTCGTTTCTTTGGTGAAAAGTCAGGTATCAAACTTCCTGTCTTGGCTCAATATTCCAATTTGACTTCTACTCCAAGATTTGATCCCAACACGGGCGATATCGAAGTGGATGAGCTAAAAGCCAAATCCACAAACACGAGAGCATTGCTCGACACTATTTTAACAAAGTCAGAAATTAAAACCATCAACCTGACCAACGTTAGAAAAGAACGAACCAATACTGAGCGTAAACCGAAACCGTGGGATATTGCAAACTTTACTGCTTCCTATGGATATACCGAACGAAACGACTCGGATCCAAAAACGGAATTGGCAGAAACCAAAGACCATTATGGTACATTGGATTACTCTTGGAATATGAAACCTTTGACCATCAAGCCGCTCAAAAAGCTGATAAAAAAGGATAAATATTTGAAGTTCTTATCGGAGTTCAATTTCAATCCGATTCCGCAATCATTTACTTTTGGTACTTCGATTGATAGAGATTTTCATAGAACAAAAAGAAGGTTCGCTGGTGCGAATGAGCGATTCAATACTTTCCATGAAAAGAAATTTATCTGGGATAGAGACTATAATTTGAATTGGGATTTTGCCCGTTCTTTGAAATTCAACTTCACGGCAACCAATATGTCTATCATTGATGAGTTAAAAGAATTTGACGAAAATGGAACTAAGCGTTCAAAACAAGAACTGAACGATTACATTTTGGGCAACGTCCGTGATTTGGGTAGAACGAGAGATTACACGCATACTGCCTCATTGAGCTATCAAGTGCCGTTGAAAAATTTCCCGATGTTGGAATGGATCAATGCACGCGCGCAATACAATGCCTCTTACGGTTGGACTGGTGCTTCGCTCAACGCTACTGAATTGGGGAATGTGATTCAAAATTCACAAAAAAGAGATTTGAGTACAGAGTTGAATTTTGAAAAACTCTACAACAAATCAAGTTATCTGAAAAAGATAAATAGAAAAAATAGCGGTCGTAAGAAATCGAATCGCCGAGACAAAGTAAAAGGTGGAAAAGATAAAAAGCCAGATCCGAATAAACCAGCAGCAAATCCAGATAGGAAAAAGAAGAAAAAATCAAAAGTTTCTACAGCTGAAAAAGCATTGATAAGACCATTGATGTTGCTGCGTTCAGCGAGACTTCGATATAGCGAAGATTACAATACAGTGGTTCCTGGATTTATGCCTCAATCCAAATTATTGGGAATGAGTGAAGGATTCAATGCACCAGGTTGGGAATTTATTGGTGGTTTGCAACCAACTGATAAATGGTTCAACCAAGCGGCAGATGAATGGATTACTGATGACTTTTTCCTCAACCAAAAAGTTCAGCAAAATTATACGCAAACCATTGATGGTAAAGTTCAAATCGAACCAATTTCCGATTTCCGAATTGACATCGACTTGCGTAAAAAATTCACCGAAAACCATACGGAGTATTTCAAAGACACTGAAGCAGATGGCATCAGAAACATCGAACGCTTGTTACCGCAGGACATGGGTTCTATGGAATTGACCTATTTCTCGGCCAACACTTTGTTTGGCCAAGACCAAGATGGTATTGAGTTGTTTGAGCAATACGAAGCCAATAGAGTTGAAATTTCTCGCCGAATTGGTGACCCAAACACGCAACATGCCAACCCAGATGAAGCAGCATATACCCGTGGTTATGGAAGAATTCAGCAAGATGTATTAATACCTGCATTTGTTGCGGCCTACTCCGGAAACAATGCATCTACAACCAAGTTGAATATATTCAAAACACTTCCGCTGCCAAACTGGACAATGAATTACACTGGACTTTCTAAAGTTGGAAGATTCAAAGATTTATTCAAAAGAGTAAGTTTGAAACATGGATATAAATCGACCCTGACCATCAACTCATTCAGAACAGATTTAAATTATGACCCAGCTAACTCAGCAGGCAATACGAACATCAATCCTGAGTCAAATAACTTTTATTCTAAATTAGAAATTCCAGATGTAGTCATCAGAGAAGGTTTCTCTCCTTTGATTGGGGTACAGATTGAAACGAAGAACAATCTTTCGATTGATTTCTCAATGGATAAGCAGCGTGATTTGCAAATGAATCTGTTCACTTATCAATTGGCAGAAAACAGAACCTCAGCTTACAAAGCAGGTTTCCAGTACACTATGAAAGGCGTACAATTTGACTGGTTGCGTTCCAAAAAGAAAAAAGGACGTGGCGGTCAGGATAAAAACTTAGGGAACCAACTCCTCAACAGAACAGGTGGTAGTACTTTTGGAAACAGTTCTCCTCAAGATTTAAATATTGGTTTGCAATTCCAGTTGAACGATGATATTACGATTAATCACTTCTTGGATCAAGACATCCACGAGAGAATTCGTGGTCAGTTTGTATTAAGAATTTCTCCATCCGTTGATTATCAGATGAATAATCAATTGAACTTGAGACTTTTCGTTGATTATACTAACACTCGACCTAAAACTTCGCAGACACCTCCAACAACCAATATCTTTGGCGGGTTGACAGTCAGCTTTAGTTTGCAATAGGTTTTGATTCGTTAATAAACTTTATTCTAATCATTATTTTTTACAAAGAAGCCCAAGTCTCTATTGAGATTTGGGCTTTTTCTTTTTAGTAAAGTTGAAATAATACTTATTCTTTTTCCTTTAAAAAAACACAAAAAAGTAGTTCCGTAACCCAGTCATGCAACGATTTTTTGAATGCTTTAAAAGAAAATATTACTGCGTAAAATGGCTCACTATATTTGCGGAATTCAGATGGATTGAAAAGAGACTTTATTCTAAAAAATGTTGTAAAGCAGTTGATTACTATTTTTTAGCCAGTTGATGCAAAAAATTTAAAGATCCGCCGCCACCGATGTAATGATTTTTTTGCCTTGAGTAGCGAAAAATCTGCGCTTTCAAAAATGACGATTATTTAAACCGCGCTACTTAGGAACGCTCAAAAAATTAGTGAAGTTGAAATAATAAAGTTTCGAAATTGAAGTGAGTTGTTTTTTCATTAGACGAGGCTACCCTACGTTAAAAAATATTTCCATAGCGCGGCTATGCAAAGATTTTTTGCCTTGATTAGCAAAAAATCTGCTCTGCCAGAAATGACGATTATTTAACTTAAGCTACTTACTTAGTTTTTTCAAAGAAAAATCAACACCTAAAATATCACTACCAATTATATTTATTGCTGAACCATTCCTAATGGATATGAAATTGAAAGAATATTTCAAATCAAAACCGCTCTTCATTGTCTTCACGAATTGGGCTCGAATAGATTTGAGATTGATTCTTGTGCTGATTGAATCGATAATGGAAAGAAAGAACGAATGCTCTCGACTGCCAAAGGAAATTATCTTCAGAAAAGAAAGTTTCATCTTCAGAAAAAGAACGACGACGACGAGAGTTAAAAATATCACTGATGTTCAGAGTAATAGTTCCATTGTTTTTCAAGACGTCCATACTGGTCGCAAAATCCAATGCGGTGGTTGCTCTGTTTACGCCCTGTGTAGTTGTTCGAGGTGCAGCATAACTCAGCGTCAATTGAGAATTTAGTTTATTCCAAAAAGTGAATCGAGAAATGGTTTTAGATTGGTAAGAAAACGATTTACCTCCGACATAGATTTCTCTATCTTGATGCAGGTAAGTTCCTTCAGAAAAAGAATGGAAAAAATTCATATCACCATTCAATTGCCACCATTTGGAAAGAATAAGTGAATACGTGAATTCCACACCATAATTTCTTTTAATTGCTAAGTTTTCAGCTTGCGTAATTGTTGTTTCAGGAAACTGCTCATCCAACCGTTGAATACGTTTGATGACATCATCCGTTTTGCGAGAATAAGCAATGGCACTCAACGTCCCTTTTTTCCAATATTTCAGATAGCCTAATTCGAGAGCATGCGTAAATTCAGGTCGGATGTTAGGGTTGCCACGCCAAATATTACGTCGGTCCCTCAGTGTAAAAAAAGGCGTTAAATCCAGAAAAGTAGGACGTTCAATACGGCGACTATAACTCAACTGCACACCACTTTGGTTTTGAAAATCATAACCAACAAATGCACTTGGAAAATAATTTATATATTGATTAGTCTCTCCTTTAGCTTCCAGTCCAGATTCAACTTCAGAGTATTCTGTCCGCATTCCAGTTTGATAAGAAAAATTCCCCGTTTTACTTCCAAAATCAACATAAACACCATGAATAGTTTCATTGTATTTAAAGTTATTTGTAAAATTTGAATCAGGAATTTCAATATTATTCACCAAATCGTTTACTCGATAGTTATCAGAAATTGTCCGAAAAGTGCTTTGAAAACCACCTTCAAATTTAGTAACTTTTCCGATGGGTAAAACGTAATCAGATTTTACGACAATCAATTCATTAGCAGATTTATTACTGGTATTTTGATTGAATGCCACTGTGTCAATACGAATATTTTCACCATTAAAATAACTTTCATCAAATACCGAAAATTCATTTTCTTGCTCTTGCTCATATCGGATTTCAGAAGTCAGATGATGCTCCTTGTTTTTAAATATTTTTCGATGTCTCAGAAAACTGTTGAGATTTTTTTCATGCCCCATTTCATTTTCGAGCCGTTGAGTGATGAGGTGAATATTATCGGTGGAGCCGTAAGCATCCGAGTAAGTTAAACTCGAAGTATTTTCATCCTCACTTGTCCGATAAGCAAAAGAGGTAGTCAACGTATTTTTAGAGTTCACAAAATAGTTTGCTCCAACTTTGAAATTAATCGGCTTACCACTCCTTTCGTGGGTTCTATCCAAATTTGAAAACAGTGTACTATCAGAACTATCAAGGTTGAAAAATTTATTTCTATAACTACCCGTGCCAGGTCGGTCTATAGACCAAATACCAGCACCTGTAAAAAAATTCAACTTGTTTTTTCGATAGTTCATACTGGCTCCAACCCCAAAATTATCAGGAGAACCAATGTTGGAACTCACCGACCCATTCAGTCCACTTGTGTCGTCTTTTTTCATAACAATATTGATAATCCCAGCCATACCTTCAGCTTCGTACCTTGCAGAAGGGTTGGTAATTATTTCAATACGCTCTATTGCATTCGATCGTATTTGCCTAAGTCCGTCTGAATTTTTACCATTAATCAACAAAGAAGTTTGACCATCTACTAAAATACGAACTCCACTACTACTTCTTAAACTGACTTCTCCGTTGATATCCACCCAAACTCCTGGCACATTTCTCAAAATATCTTCAGCAGTACCGCCAGCGCTAACCAAATCTTTACCAACATTGAAGACTCGCTTGTCAAGGCTCATCATCACGGAACTTTTTTCAGCTCTAACTTCTACATTGGATAATAATTCGGCGTTTGGCATCAATTCAATGACCCCCAAGTTCAAGGTATCGTTATTGTTGAGCAGCTCAATATTGTCGATAATTTTAGGTAGAAAGGCGATGTATTCTATTTTAAGAAAAAACTTTTCCTGGTCGGTGTCTATAGAAAAATAGCCTTTTTGGTCCGAAATTGCCCCTGCGATAGCTAAACTGTCATCGGAAGAATAAAGGGAAACGGTAGTATATTCTAAGGGAGATTTTGTTTTGTGGTCTATAATCCTTCCAATAACGGTCTTTTGAAAAGGAGGAGTATTGCCTTCAATCTCGAAGCCATTTACCCCACCTAACAAAGCAGAATAAATCAGAAAAACCAGCAGAAAAATGCTTTTTTTCATTGTAAAGATTGAATTGGATACCAATTACATCCTTGGTTTAAAATGGGGAAAAAAAACCAAATAAGAATATTGGAAGATTAATGCAAAAACCATGCTATTAGTCAGGCATTTTAGGGGTTAATCATACCGTGCATAATTTTAATAGCAATTTTACTTTACTCAACATCGCAAATATTCAATAATTGAAGTATGATGTAGCCCCCTGACAGGAAGAAAAAAGCCGGATATTTAGTGAATTTTATTGCTAATTTTTCTAAAAAAGATGAGAGGGAAGTTATTTTTTGAGTAATACTTAAGAGTACATTTAGATTGGCAGCAAGTGGTAAAATCAAACTCGCCGATACGTTTAATCTTTGGTAATTTCTTTGAAATAGATGAGGTTAAGAATCATCGTAAAGCTACTATTCTAAAAGTTATACGATACACCGAACAAGCCATCTTAAAAAGAAAAATCCCGAACCTTCGATGTATCGAAGATTCGGGACTTAGGAAGTTGTGATTACTAATCAGCTACGAAAGCAGTCAACTAATTTAACCAAAAACTATCGCATATTTCCGTTACGAATAACTTTATACTTCATACCTGTAGTCAATCTATCACTCAATTTCATACCGTTCAAAATAGAAAGGTCTTGAAGATCTTTTGATGAAGCTCCTTCTGCCTGCAATGCCTGCTGTAAAGTTTGAGTTTTATTACTTGTTCTGATACGAACTCGGTCTGGTTGACGATTCAATTTATCAGGGTCAGTTAATTTATCAAAACCGCCCATCGTTCTATCGAAGGTTCTCAATTGGTTATTGAAATCTGCAGCATAAGCCATTCCATGCAAAACATAAATCATGTTATTGTATTGAATAAAAGTCGAAGCTACTTTCACTTGTTGTGCTGCTGCCCCTTGCTGTTGTTGCCCTTGCTGTTGCTGTTGCTTTACCTGAGAAATCATCTCCAACGCTGGCATTCCATTAATTCTTGTTTGCTTGTTTTCAATTACAGTGAGGTTTAATTGTTGAGCAGTATTGTTAGCTGCTTCCCGTAAATTCGTTCCCTGTGCCAGAGTTAACATCATCATCGACTTACCATCTTTTGGAGCCATCTGAAATTGAGTCGGCGAGTTCTGATATTGCCAACCTTGTGGCACTGGAAATTTGAATTTTAATACTGGGTGATAAAACGTCCAATTTTCAACAAAACCGCCTTTTGGATCTTCTCCATAGACGATTCCATCAATCAAAGCCAAATAGCTATCGCGATTCACTTTGTATTTTCCTGGATTTTTTTGCTGATGCGCTCTTGCCATCAATCCTACTTTTTGCTCACGTTGTCCCGGATCAGGGTGCGTTGACATAAACGTTGGTATTGATTGACCTGACTTCGCACTCAACGATTTCAAAGTTCCGAAGAAGGCAGCCATTTTAGTGGCATCGTATCCAATTTTTGAAGAGTATTCAACGCCCAATTTGTCAGACTCACTTTCGTGAGAACGGCTATTTTTGAGCATTAATAATTGCATACCTTGAGATGCTTGTTCTGCCATTGACCTAAATTCAGGGGAAAGAACCACCCCTGCCATAAATCCAACCTGACTTAAGATTTGGCTTGTTTGTTGACGAGCTCCGTGCTTTGCTGTTACGTGGCCGATTTCATGTCCCAATACACCTGCGAATTCAGCCTCATTATTAAAATGCGCCATAATACCACGAGTAAAATAAACGAATCCACCTGGAACTGCAAAGGCATTTACCACTGGTGAGTCAACGATTTTAAACTCATAAGGTAGGTTTGGTCGGTGAGAAATGGCAGCCATTTGTTTTCCTTTCTCGTTGATGAACTTTTGAAGTTTTTCATCTTCGTAAAGTCCCATACTGCCAATAATTTGCGGATCAGCACTTTTTCCAAGTGCAATTTCCTTTTTCTCGGACATAAATAAGACTTGCCTTTTTCCCGTTACAGGGTTTCTTGAACAGCTAAATGTAATGAGCGCAACCATTACAAATAATGGTAGTTTGAAAAGTATTTTCTTCATGACTAATATTTTTTTCGCTAAAATAGATTTTTTATGAAGACGAGGTAAATTTTAATGTAGATACAAAGAAAATATTAATTATTTGTTCAATATCGTGCTTTGGCAGTTCGCAAGAAAAAAATCCGTAAAAATCCGCGTTCATCAGTTTCATCCGCGTTTCGCTGAATCGCTCATATCACTTTTTTGTCTGAATCAGGATTCTCAGAATTACAGGATTCTCAGGATTAAGCCGAAGCCACCTCCGTATATCGAAGATTGACATTTGCGCTTCCATTCTCGGCTACGCTCGAACTCCTTGTTGTGCAGATTGTTGATTGCTGACTGCTGACTAAATCCGTCCAATCCGTGTCCCCCTGAATCGCTCTTTTCGCAAGAAAAAAATCCGCGAAAATCCGCGTTCATCCACGTCACGTGTCTGCCGTGGCTGATCCGCGTTCCTCTAAATCGCTCCGTGC
>CALLVG010000148.1 GCA_938010715.1 uncultured Saprospiraceae bacterium | reverse complement strand
TTTTTTCTTTTAAATTTAGAATGGGTCTGAGGTGAATTTCTCCTGCCCCTGCATGTGCATAATAAACACTCTGTTGACCAAAGCCTTTCATGATTTCCTCAAACTCGTCGATATAATCTGCCAAGTCTTCAAGCGCAACGGCAGTGTCCTCGATACAGGCCACTGCTTTTTTATCACCAGGGATATTAGCCAGCAAACCCAGTCCGGCACTTCTCAATTCCCAAACGCCTTTTGTTTTTGGAGGCAATATTTTTGGAAAGCCATAACCAATATTTTTCGATTTAAAATCGGCAATTAATTGGTCTGCCTTTGCAGTTGCAGCTTCCATGGTTTCGCCTCTGAACTCTACTAATAAAACTCCTTTTGGGTCGCCTTCAACGAAGTCTCTATTTTTGTTTTGTTCGATATTTTCTTTCGTGCAATCGAGAATAATTTTGTCCATCAACTCGCATTTGGAAGGTTGATGCTTCATGGCGAATTGAGTCGCTCTCATGCACTCATTAATAGAATCAAAATGAGCAGCCACCACTACTTCAAAAGGTGAAGGAAGTAGATCGAGGTGCAATTTTATTTCCGTTGTAAACGCCAAAGTTCCTTCTGATCCACAAAGTAATTTACAAAAATCAAAAGGTGTTTTCTTTTCTAAAAAGGGTTCACTTTTCAAAAGATAATCTACTGCGTAACCCGTGTTTCTACGTTCGATTGATGGTTTTGGAAATTCGTCAATAATATTTTTTTGATTGGTTTCTTTTTCTAATTCTTCGAATATTTGCTGATATATTTTCCCTTCTAAAGTATTTGCTTTCCGTTTTTTATGAAAATTTTCTAAATCAATTTTTTCAAAAATAACATCTGAACCATCACTCAAAATTGTTTTCAATTGTAAGACGTGATCACGTGTTGCTCCATATTCGATTGAGGTCGTTCCGCAAGAATTATTACCTACCATGCCACCAATCATTGCTCGATTGGCAGTGGCTGTAATTGGACTAAAAAAATAGCCATCTGGTTTCAAAAAAGCATTCAGTTCATTTCGCACCACTCCCGGTTGTACGCGTACCCAAGCTTCCTTTTTATTAAATTCTAAAATCTTTGTGAAGTGTTTGGAGACATCCACCACGATGCCGCTGCCAACGCATTGACCCGCCAAAGAAGTACCTGCCGTACGAGGAATGAGAGAGGTTTTGTTGTTAGTGGCAAAAGCAATCAGCTTTTTGATGTCCGCTTCATCTTTCGGATAGGCAACGGCTAAAGGCATTTCCTGATAGACAGAAGCGTCTGTTGCATACAGCGTTCTCATCAAACTATCATAGAATAATTCGCCAGATAGTTGCTTATTGAGTCTTGCTAATTTTTGATTATCGAGCACGTGGTAAATGTAGAAAAAAATGAAAATGAAAATCAGAAATGAAATAAAACAATAACTTTCGGATCCTGATTGCAATCGGCAGTCGGCAACATGCACTACTCCACCGGAACCATTCGATAAATTTTTCCAGGTGTACCTTCAACTGCTACGTAAATATAGCCATCCAACCCCATTTCAACATTTCTGACTCGACCGATTTTCGGAAAAAGTTCTTCTTCGCCAAAAATAACATCGTCTTTGACGCTTACCTTTGCAACGTAATCAAACCGTAGGGAACCGACCAACAAGTCACCTTTCCAATCGCCATATTTATCACCTGTCACCATCGTCATACCACACGGAGCGATGGATGGAACCCAATAAGTTTCGGGCCCTTTATATTTAGGGTCACTGGTTTTATCTGTAAAAGTGGTTCCACTATAATTGATGCCATAAGAAATTAGCGGCCAACCATAGTTTTCGCCTTTTTTAATAATATTCAACTCATCTCCTCCCCGTGGGCCGTGCTCATGTTCCCAAATCGTTCCATTTTCTTTATTAATAATCAAGCCTTGTGGATTACGGTGACCATAAGAATAAATGGATTTCATGGCTCCTTCCACATTCACAAACGGATTATCAGCAGGAATGCTACCATCATCGTTGATGCGATGCACTTTGCCACAATGGTTATTCAAAAACTGTGGATTATCATCTCGTTTGCCTCTGTCACCTACCGTTAAAAAGAGGAATCCGTTATTATCGAACTCCATCCGATTTCCATAGTGATATTGAGTAGGCAAATAGGGCAAAGCTTCAAAAACCTCTTCGATTTCAGTTAAAGCTGTTTTTGGAATTTTGGCTCTAAATACAGCCGTTGTCATTTTATCAGAACCATTTGGATCGGGTTTAGTGTAGCTAAAATAGACCCAACCGTTTTGGTTGTAATTAGGATGTGGCTCAATATCCATCAAGCCACCTTGTCCATTAAAAACCACTTTTGGCACATTGTCCAATTGGGCAATTCCGTCACCAATTTTCATATACAAATCACCTTTTCTATCTGAAACCAACATTTTACCATCTGGCAAAAAAGCCATGCCCCAAGGAATATCCGCTTTATTAAAAACCAACTCTGCACGCATTTTACCCGCACTGGTCTCAAAAACAGTAGCCTCATCTGGCTCATCTTCAAAAGAATAAGTTTCCCAGGTATCTATCCCCGAACGAATATATTTAGCCAAATTATCGACTTCTTGTTCCGAAAAAGTAGCTCCAAAAGCAGGCATCCCCTCTTTTACCATCCCAACTTTTATGGATTTTGCGATTTCTGGAACTGTTTTACCATATTTCCATTTACGAATTTGATCTGTAAATGCCTCCATTTTCACACCATGACAACTTGCACAGTATTCTGCATAATTTTTGGCGGCATTGCCAAAACCATCTGGCCCAACGATCGGAATCGTTTTCGTTTCTACAACTTCGGGCACCTCAGGCGTCGTATTTGGATTTTCTCCGGGAGGTGTTTTTTGGGATTTGCAGCCACAAATTAAGATTAAACACAAAAAGCTAAACATGACATTTTTCATAAAGTAAATTTTGTTTCTGAGAGTAGATTGAAGACTAAAAATGAAATGAGCCTACTTTCGAGCTCAAACCTACAACTTTCAGTACATTTATAAAGGTAGAAAATTGAATTTCAAAATTGAAGTTGTTTCTTTGCTCGGTTGGGTGACAACTTGAATAAATTCGGGTCAAATGACTCGGAGGTAAAACTATGAGACCCCCGCCAAATTTTTATGAATAAGCCGTTAGGAACCTCTTATTGGTCAATTTTTCGCATTTCGTTTCCAATCATGTTGGGAAGTGCTGCTCAGAATGTGATGGCGATGATTGACAGCGTTTTCCTTTATCACCTCAGTGAAAATGACTTTGCCGCAATTGGTTTTGTAGGTGTTTTCTATCTAATGATTGCCGCAATTGGCTATGGTTTTTCAAAAGGAGGACAGATCGTGGTAGCACATTATTATGGTTCGGGCAAAGACCTAAAAATAGGGAAAGCCTTCCGAGCTTTGGTGACTTTTGAGCTGTTGTTGGCATTGGTGATGTTTTTATTCATGCAGTTTGGAGGATATTATTTCTTCTCATTGATGGTCAATTCCGACATCATTTTTTACAAAAGTCTGGAATATCTTGGGTATCGGAGTTGGGGTGTTTTTCCAGCCTATGTAGCTGTCTCATTTATTGCTTTGTACACTGGTATTGCACGTCCGCAATTCATCATATATGGTGCTTTGATTACCGTAATTGCCAATATCATTTTATGTTACGGATTGGTGTTTGGACATTGGGGGATGCCAGCAATGGGCATTGCTGGCGCTGGATTATCGAGTACCATCGGGGAATATATCGGTACTTTTGCTTTTTTTATTTATATCCTTTTTGATAAAAAAATACGGCCTTTTAAGTTACTAACGACGGAACCTATTGATTGGCATACCATCAAAAAGCAATTCCAACTATCACTTCCAATTATTGTTCAGTTGACCATTGGCTTGGGTAGCTGGTTTACCTTTTTTAGTATCGTAGAAAACCTCGGTGAGCGCCAATTGGCCATTACCAATTTGGTAAGAATGGTTTATTTGGTTTTAGCAATTCCAGTTTGGGGTTATTCGGCTACCGTAAATACGTTAGTCAGTGGATTTATTGGAGCCAATAAGCGAATGGCAGTATTTCCAATTACTTGGAAAACTGCAAAAGCTGCTGCCTTTTCAACCTTGATTTTAGCCTTACCGATCGTCTTTTTCCCGGAGCAAATTCTTTATCCATTATTGGGAAAATCGGATATGTCGCTGATTCAAGATGCGCAACCAATATTTTATGTTTTGCTCGCGATTTTGATGACTTTCTCTTTTGGAGGGGTATTTTTCAATGGATTGGTTGGAACGGGTGCTAGCTTCTTCGGATTGGTTTTGCAGGTCGCTGCAGTAATTATCTATTTAGTTTACGTATATATTATCGTAGAATATTATCAAGGAAATTTAGGCTGGGCTTGGTCTGCCGAGATTCCCTATTGGCTTTTTATGTTTGGTATTTCTTGGTGGTATCTGAAATCTGGTAAATGGCATTGGCTAAAAATTTGGGAACAATCAAAAAAAACCGATTAAGCACCAAACAAAAGCGCCATCCTTTTATTTTCATTAATATGAAAAAGGAAGAGATTAATTTTTTTATGCGGGAAGCCATCCTTGAAGGAAAAAAAGCCTTACCCGATTGTTTACCCAATCCGCCCATTGGTTGCGTGATAGTCCAAGATGGAAAAATCATTTCGCGAGGTCATACTAATAAACCAGGCAGCGATCATGCCGAAGCAATGGCTTTGAAACTCTTACCAAAAGACGCCAAAGACTTAACTCTATTTGTGACACTGGAGCCGTGTTCGTTTTTTGGTAGAACGCCTTCTTGCGCCAAAACTATGCTCCAATACCCAGTAAAAAAAGTCTATGTCGGAACTCTCGACCCTCATCCCAAAAATCAGGGAGCAGGTATCAAAATATTGACTGATGCAAATATTGAGGTCGAAACGGCAGTTTTGGAGAAAGAAGTACTCGAATCAATCGAAAGCTATCTTTTGCATGACTTTTAATTGAAAAGGCTTTTCTCTTTATCGGCTGGGATTGTACATTTGGGCGATGAAGATTAGTGTAATTATTCCAGTGCTCAACGAAGAAGAGGCTTTACCTAAGCTCTTGAAATATCTTTTTCCGCTAACCAATTCGACTACAGAGGTCATTGTAGTGGACGGCGGCAGTACAGACCAAACTTTAGAAAAGATAAAAGATTATCCAATTCAACTTCTAAATTCTGAGGCAGGAAGGGCTGTCCAGATGAATACTGGCGCAGCCGTTGCAACAGGTGATGTTTTATACTTTTTGCATTCAGATACCACCCCACCCACTACCTTTATGGACGATATATCGGAGGCCATTAATAAAGGCCAGGACTCAGGCTGTTATCGTTTAGGATTTGATTCCGATGCTTTTTTGCTAAAAATTAATACCTATTTTACTCGATACAGATTTTTGTGGTGTCGCGGAGGAGATCAAAGTCTTTTTATTAAAAAAGATTTATTTGAGAAGCTGGATGGTTTCCCAAAAGGCCATATCATAATGGAAGAGTATTTTTTAATTGAAAAGCTTTTAAAAAATCATCATTTTAAAATAATTCCCAAAACAATAATTGCTTCTTCTCGGAAGTACCAAAAAAACAACTATCTCAAAGTTCAACTCGCCAATCTTATCATTTTCAATATGAATCGGCTGGGCTATTCTCAACAAAAGATGTACGATGCATATCGCTGGATGCTAAAGTTTTAATTTTTCTGTCCGAAAATATTCACATAACCATAGATTCCATCATTTTCACGAACATTCAATGATCTTTCAAATTCTATCTTTATGTACAGGACAAAATTAGAATCGGAGGTTTACTAAATTTTAATGTAACTTCCGATATCAACCTTTTAAAATCGAGCCTTTAATTTAAGGCGAAG
>CALLVG010000147.1 GCA_938010715.1 uncultured Saprospiraceae bacterium | reverse complement strand
GTAATCAACTTTAGTTTTCATGAAAAACGCCTTGCAAATTCATTTTGCAAGGCGTTTTTAATTGTAGCACAGGCACGTGTGCCGAATTATCCGCACACGTGCCTGTGCTACTTTAAATTTTATTCTTAAAAAACTAATTTATGAAAATAGAATGTTTGATACATTAAAATAAAAGCCTATATTGCAATATTATCTAACTAAAATTTGAAAGACCTTACAGGAAAAGTCAAGAAAACTTGGCGTTACGAAAATCAAACTTTCATAAACTTAGATATCGAAAGTATAGCTTCAGGACTTTATATTCTTTCTATTCTTTCTATTTATGAAACAGACAATTTAGAATCTGCTCAAAAGATTATTATTCATTAAATCATTCAATCCTCTTTATTTCTATAAGAGAAATAAAGAGGATTTTTGTTAAAATTCTGAGGCTTATGAAAAAATATCTAATAACAGTTATGTTGGTATTATTTTTCCTCACTTCCTTCGCTCAAAAATACGATAATAACTGGATTTTCGGTTTAGGCGAAAATTATATTTTCTCATTCGAAAATGAACTATTGCAAGTTTCAAATATTAATTCACCAATCGAATCTATCTTCTCATTTTTTTCCATTAGTAATGCCGAAGGAAAACTACTATTTTATACAAATGGTAATATCATCTTAAATAATGAAAATTTAATTATGGTAAATGGGGATAGCATCAATTATGGAAGATTTTGGAATCTAAACGATCATAAAGGATATTCCGATCCAACAGGTTACATTATTCTTCCGTCACCCGATGACCGAACAAAATACTATGTTATTTACAAAAGATTAGAGTATGATTCTGATTTAGAAGGGGTAGTCCATAGTGATAGATTCCAGTATAGTATTGTGGATATGACAAAAGAGAATGGTCTGGGAAGTGTTATTAAAAAAGACCAATTAATTCTCCAAGATACATTTGACAATGGAAATATAACAGCTTGTCGTCATGCAAATGGAAGAGATTGGTGGTTAATAAATAGAAAATATAATAGCAATTCTTTTCTAAAATTTTTACTTGATCCTTCAGGTATTAACATAGCGGATACAACTATAGTTGGTAATAAATCATTGAATGGGCTAGGCCAATCAGTTTTCACTCCAAACGGAAGAAAATACATTGATTATAATGGGCATGATGCAGAAAAAGGAATGTTTTTAGACATTTATGATTTTGATAGATGTACTGGTGAATTGAGCAATCCCATCCAATTTAATTATTTGGACACAACTGTTTGGTCAGGTGGGGTTGCAGTTTCCTCCAATTCACGATTTTTATATCTTTCTAATACCCTACGACTTTATCAGTTTGACCTATGGGCAGATGATATTATCGGCTCTATTGATACCATTGCAGAATATGAAAGCATTGATAGTTTTCCATTCTTTTCTCATTTTTATCTGCCGCATTTGGCTCCTGATGGCAAAATTTATATGTCGAGTAAAAATGGCGTCTCAAGCTTACATGTGATACATGAACCAAATAAAAAAGGTAAAGCTTGTAATTTTGTGCAAAGCGGTCTTCAACTCGATAGAACTATTGGTTTTGGCATGCCCAATTTCCCAAATTTCAGACTCTATGATGTTCCAGATAGTCCATGCGATACCTTAGGTATCAATGACCCTGTTTCCAGCAGCCATGAGCTTTCAAAAAATTATCAATTGAAAATATATCCCAACCCAGCTACTGACATTATCAATATTGAAATCAAAAACCCACTCATAAACGGGCAAATAGTTTTAACAGATTTGACAGGAAGGACTTTGAAAAAATGGGCTTTTGAAAATCAATTGAAAAAAGAAATTGAAGTTTCAAAAGTACCTAAAGGACTTTATTTTTTGTCTGTTAGAAATGAAGGTGTCTTGCTTTCTACTCAGAAGATTATTATTCAGTAGCTATTTAAATAAGATAGCATTTTAAGTAAAAAACGCCTCGCAAAAATTGATTTTGCAAGGCGTTTTTTTTCTGCGCGCTAAGTTCAGTTTGGAGACCAACCCAGCGAATTACTTTTTTTAACCGAAATAAATTTCGGTTCTACTATCCTTTCAAGCGAAAACCAACACCATGAATATTTTCAATCTTCAAAGTCTCATCTTTTTTCAAATATTTGCGCAAGCGAGAAATAAAAACATCTAAACTACGACCGAGGAAGTAGTCATCTTCTCCCCACAATTTGATAAGAATGTCAGAACGTTTTAGAACGGTGTTTTTATGTTCAATGAACATTTTGAGCAGGTCTGCTTCTTTTTGAGTAAGGGTTCTTTCGTCGCCTTCTATTTTTAGATTTAAATTAGGATGGTCAAATTCGTATTCACCAATTTTGAAAATATCTACTGGTGTATTGGGAGCAATCTGACTGCGACGAAGGAAAATTTCAATTTTCAATATCAATTCCTCAATACTAAATGGCTTCGTGATGTAATCATCCGCACCGATTTTGAGGCCATGTATTTTATCATCTTTTAATGACTTTGCCGTCAAAAATATAATAGGAATTTGTTTGTCAAACTTCCGAATCTCTTCCGCAACCTGAAAACCATCAATCTCTGGCAACATCACATCCAAAATACAAAGATCTAAGTCATTGGCTTTAAACTGCTCCAAAGCCTCTTTTCCATCTCCACAATGAACGACTTCGTAACCAGCCAATTCAAGGTTGTCTCGGGTAACAAAACTTAAGCTTGCATCATCTTCAACATAGAGTAATCGGGCTTTCATAATTATTTTTTTAGCGGGTGTTTATATTAAATCGACTTTTTGAAATCCGAAATTAACATTTCAAATAGACAATGTCAAAATCACAGGGTCTGTTTGTTAAACGTTTGATTGAAAATATATTTTATTAACAAATTAAATAATGCAATAATTTGAGTGGAAATCAATTTAAATTCTAAAACTTCTGCATCCACCAAACAAAAAAATGTCGTCAACAAATAGAAGCACAAACTTTAACACAGATATATTATTGAACTAACTATTTTGCAGGAAATTACCAACTCATGCGACTGTTACGAAATACCTTTTTGTTGTTTTTTGCAATTACATCGTGCGGCTTACGTGCGCAGTCAGAACAGTGCGGTGCACACCAAATCTTAGCTTCCCAATATTCACCAGAAGAAATAAAAACGCTCCATCAAAAAAACACTGAAAACCTAAAAAACTGGCAGCTTGAAAATCAAAATTTCATAAAAAACAGATCCGTCGTAACGCTCCCTGTCGTAGTACATGTCGTCTGGCACGAAGAAGAAGAAAACATCTCCGACGACCAAATTTACTCTCAAATCGATATTTTAAATAAAGATTTCCGCGCAATGAATTGCCAAGTCCCGACCGTGGAGGATCCTTTCAAATCATTGGTCGCCGACATGGAAGTTGAATTTTGTTTGGCTCAAATCGCACCTGATGGTAGCCCAACAACGGGCATTACTCGTACCCGATCTCCCATTCCATTTTTCGATTGTAATAGTGATTTTTTGTACAAAGAAGATTTGGGTGGAGCAGATGCTTGGGATACCGATCGATATATCAATATTTGGGTAGCCAAACTAGGCCCTGTCGTTGGTGGCTCCACCTTGGGTTGTGGAACATTTACTTATTCGCGAGATTCGGCCAGACAAGGTATCACGATCAATTATTGGGCATTTGGCAATGTTGGCCCAGTGATAAAACCCAACCACTTGGGAAGAACAGCAACTCATGAAATGGGACATTTCTTCAACTTACAACATGTTTTTTCTAATGGAAATGAGCCAGAACCTTGCGCCGATGATCCTGATGGAATTCCAGACACTCCAACCCAAAATAGAACTTACGCCCAACGATGTCCAAATGAGACACAATTCTCTTGCGGAACTCAAGACATGTATATGAATTATATGAACTATACTGCCGACGGTTGTATGGCTATGTTTACCAAAGGGCAAAAAGCGGTAGTTTGGGCAACGCTCAATGTGCTGCGTCCTGAGCTACTTCAATCCAATGTTTGTATTGCGACTCCCCAAACCGACGATTTTGAATACACCATCGCTCCCAATCCAGCATCAGATTTTTTTACGTTGAAAAAAGGAGCCACTACCACCCACCGTAGCGGAACCTTGAGAATCTTAGACACATCTGGCAAAGTCGTATTCGAATTATGGGATGCGCGTGTCAACTCCCCTATCTCCATCCAAGACCTACAAAGCGGATTCTATTTCGTAGAATTTTCTTGTGGCAACCTGCGTTCGATAAGTAAATTGGTAAAGATTTAAGCATTTACCTAAATCGCCGTACTTTCGCCTTTAGAGCGTATATAGCTTTTCATAAAAAGCTGTAAATAATCGTTCTTAAATTATATTTCTCATTTAGGAACGAGAATAAAATAAATGCCGATTTCTAATATCATAATCCATTGATTATCAGTGACCTTTTTGATTTTGATTTCTCATTTTAATTTGTTCCTTACCTGAGAAACTCATAAACAATGAACAAAACCGTTTGAAATGAAGAAAATAGCTTTTCTCACTTTTGCTTATTTATTGATATTAGCAGCAACCTGTTCCGAAACCACGACTCCTGATCCTAACCGAGGTGGCACAATTCCGACAGAACCAGATAGCAATCCGACCATTGATATTTCGCTGACCAATGGCCCAGCCAAATTTGAGTATTGGCAACATAGTCCAATGCACCCCACAAACAATCAATCTATTACTTTTTCTGCAAAAATCAAGGATAACTCTATCAGAACAGTAGAATTGTTGCTTTTAGAATATCGGCTTTTCAAAAATTCATCTGGAATTCCAGCCAAAAAGCGTCGAACTGGTGGCAAATGGGATATTGTAAAAACATGGAATTTCCCTGCTGGGAAAAACCAAGTAGAAGTAAACTATGTACTTCCTAATGGTTTCCCAGCCAGTAGCAATGTAGAATATATTTTTAGAGTTACCAACGCCCGTGGCCAGAAAACAGATAGATTGGCCTTGTTTGATGCAGGTACTTCTCCTTGGCCGAAAGACAAAATATTGCTCTACTCTACTTCTCGTCAGCCGATGCAAAAAGTGATTAACCTTTGTTTTTTCCCTGATGTAGATTTTGGCAGAAATTGGAATTTATTCAAATCAGATGTAAAAAATCTGATTTATAACGGCTACCACGCCAATGATAAAATTGGTTCTCGAAAAGATAAATGGGCTTATTATTACACTCGAAATGAGATGGATGGAAAGACTGCTGCTGCCGATGTTTGGAACACGGCATTGTATCCAGATTTCGTCACCTCCAATCGAATTGAAGGAATTGATGCATTTGGCTTATTGCACCGACAACCTTATAAAGACCACGCATTAATAAAAGAAAATATCAATTTTGTAGCCAATACACTTTTCACTTCCGAGAGTTACAATGTCGGAACAGCAGTACACGAAACCAGTCACGCAGTTTTCAAATTAAGTGATGAATATGATCAATGTGCCTGTTTCCAAACTGGAGACTGGTCCAATGTTTTTCAATCACTTCAATTATGTCAAAATTTTGCAACTGACAATGGAATCCCTGCGAGCCAATGTCGCGAAGTGGTTTCTGTTGGTGGAGAAAGATGGTACACACCAGAAGTCAATACTTTTTTCAAAAAACCTGAACAATGTATTGCGTTCAATTTGGACAATGACTTGCCAAAAGACAGCTGTCTAACTTTCATTGATTTCGACGGTTCTAAATCGTATTGGGCGTATTTGGGCACCTGCATAATGCACGATGACGGTGACCATAATATTCGCCAATTCCAATCTACTTGTGGTGTTTTGATAGACGAATATTACAACCGATTGGATGCAGGACAAGTTGTCACTGCTCCTTTTTCAAACAATACCATCCTTTCCGAAAACGTATCGAATATTTTTGGGTACGAAAAGGTTATCTCAATGAATCTGAGCTATAAAAAAGATGTACAAAATGTCGGAATAACTTCTGTCAAAATGGGCGTACCAACTAAAAGTATTATTGGCAACAACGATATTGACCTAAAAATGATGGGTGAAAATGGAAACATGATCCACAATCTTAATATTGATAACCCCTCAAAAATGTTGACGGAGAATGGCAAGGAGAGTGAAATGATTCGACAAAACACCATGAACAAAGCTTACTTCAATATTCCGTACAATGATTCATTTGCCAAAGCAATTGCAAACGATATTGAAGCCATCAGGACTCGACCTCGTTCAGTCGGTGCACCACCTGAACAATTTGAATCAAAATTTGATTTAAAATCACAATTTGAACAAGCGAAAAAGAAATTTAATAAATAACAAAAAGTTGAAAAACATAATTTTCAACATTTAAATCACACTAAACTTAGATAATGAAACAACTAAGAATGATTTTGATGCTACTGGCCTGTAGCATAGCTTTTACTGGATGTTTTGAAATGGTCGAAGAAGTCAACCACAACTCCAAATCAGGTACTGGTAATTATAAATTTGTAATGGACATGAGCGGCATGAAAATGATGTTTGAAATGGCCGCTGCAATGGACACTACTGGACAAATGAACATGGATACTTTGAGCGCACTTTCGAAAGAATTTGTTACCAAAGTAGATGGTTTGAGCGGTATTTCAAATATTGAAGAAATCAGCGATTTAGAAAATTTCAAATTCGGTGTTTCTTTCGATTATAAAAGTTTGGCAGCGCTCAACGTAGCAGCAGGTCAGCTTTTCGAGGACGGTCAGATCAGCTCTGGCGGCGGAGAAACTTTCTTTAAAGGAAAGAAGAAAAAATTTGAACGGCTTGACGCTAAAGGATTCAACGGCATGATGGATCAGATGATGGGCGGCATGGGCGGCGGCGAAGCCGAAGAAATGGAAATGGCTTCTCAATTCCTAAAAGATGTGAGCTACACGATGATTTATACTTTTGATAAAAAAGTAAAAAAGATGTCCAACCCGCAAGCCACACTTTCTGGTGATAAAAAAACAGTTACCCTCAAGTACTTCATGTTTGATGAAGAACGCGGCGGTGCCAACGGTACGGTTGAGAATATTATTAAGCTGAAGGGCGGTTGGTTTTAGTAGAGCGAAATGAGTGAATGAGTGAATATTCTTGACATCTGAACAATACCTATGG
>CALLVG010000146.1 GCA_938010715.1 uncultured Saprospiraceae bacterium | reverse complement strand
GAATTGTCAGATGATTGTTTTAATCTTTCAGAAAATTTCATTGAAGTCAATAGATTGGCGGCGAAACCAGTATCTGTTATCAATTTTGCGAAAGCGAAAGTAAGTCCAAATCCAATCATTGATCAGATGAATTTAGAGTTGGATTTGAAAGACGTAGCGGCAGAAGAAATGACTAATGTATCTGTTTATAATGCAACTGGAAATCGTGTTTACAATCAACAATTCCAAACCTCAGAAGGTGCTAATAATTTCCAAATGAACCTTGGGCATCTTCAAGCTGGGATTTACAAAATCGTTCTGCAAAATGGACAACGTTATAGCAATGTCACTTTTGTGAAAAACAGAATGTAATTGATAGTTTTTTAGTTTGTGATTAAAAAGTTAGGCGGTAACGAGCAGTTATCGTCTAACTATTTTAGTTTTGTAAAAAAGCCGAAATATATGAGAAAGGTATTAGTTGTAGAAGACGACCACGACATTGTTGATTTGCTCGAAATCCATTTGAAGGATCTGGACTGTGAATTGGAAAAAGCGTACGATGGAAATACTGGTTTGATAAAAGCTACGGGCGGGTCTTACGACTTAATGATTTTGGATATTATGTTGCCAGGAGTGGATGGAATGGAAATCTGTCGCCGCCTGCGCGGAAAGGATATTCAAACGCCCATCCTCATGCTCACTGCCAAATCTGAAGAAATAGACAAGATCATTGGGCTCGAATTGGGCGCCGATGATTATATGACGAAGCCGTTCAGTGTTCGCGAATTTTTGGCAAGGGTAAAAGCAATTTTTAGAAGACAGGACATGTCCAAGAACAAAAATGTGGCTGTTGAAAAGCAACAAATTTTTAATTTTGGAGACATGATGCTTGACCTCGACAAACGTAAAGTGACGATTAAAAATGATCGAATTGAGCTTTCGCCAAAAGAGTTTGATTTATTGGCTTTGCTGGCTTCTAATCCAGGGAAAAGTTACTCTCGTTCCAAAATCCTAAACCTTGTTTGGGGCTATGATTTCGAGGGGTACGAACACACTGTAAATTCGCACATCAACCGCTTACGCGGAAAAATTGAACCTGATATTCAACAACCAACCTACATTCTCACCTCGTGGGGAGTGGGTTATCGTTTTAATGAAGAACTATAGAGAGCGTGAGAGGAGTGAGAGGAATGAGAGTTTGAGAGTATGAGAGATTGAGAGACGCTCATTTCTCAAACTCTCAATCCTCTCAAACTCTCTTAAACTCTCAATCCTCTCAAAATCTCATATTCTCAAACTCTAAGTATGACAACGAGCAATAAACTTTTTTGGAAAATATCTGGAACGCTGATGGCACTTTTGGTGGTGCTTGGATTGGCTTATGTTTTGATTTCGGGTTATATCGGCAACCAATATATGCAGGAGACACATCAGCGATTGTATGGTGGTTTGGCAGAAAGTGTGTTGAAAGAATTGAAACCCTATACCAAAGGTGAGGTGAACGAAACAGATATAAAAGACATCATGCATTCGACGATGATCATGAATCCGATTGCTGAAGTTTATTTGTTAGATCCTGATGGAAAAATTATTACTCATGCTGCGCCGAAAGGAAAAGTAAAGGCTGACAAAGTAGGAATAGCTCCAATCAAAGAATATATCGCTGCTACTGAGAAACCATTTATCATTGGTGATGATCCGCGATATCCGGGGATTTGTAGAGTTTTCTCTGCGGCGCCGATTATGGAGGAAGGAAATTTGACTGGGTATCTTTATATTATTTTGCAGAGTGAAAAAGCTGCCGCTGTTTCCTCAGGACTTTTCAATTCCTATATGACGAAGATTGGAGGTAATTTATTCTTTGTGAGTTTGATAGGAGCTTTGCTTTTTGGGTTGTTGGCTATTTGGTTTCTAACAAAAAATTTAACAAATATTATTTCGACTGTTCGTCGCTTCAAAGAAGGGGATATGAACGCTCGAATAAAAGATACGGATCAAGGTGACTTCAAAGTTTTGGCAGAAACGTATAATGAAATGGCAGACACAATTGTTGGAAATATTGATCAATTAAAATCCGTCGAAAATCTTCGTCGTGAATTAATCGCCAATGTCTCTCATGATTTAAGAACACCACTTTCGATTGTGAAAGGATATGTTGAAACACTTTTAATAAAAGAAGATAATATCTCGAAAGAAGATCGCGTAAAATATCTCGAAACTTCAATGAGTGGATTGGAACGTTTAGAAAAACTGATTGCTCAATTATTTGAGTATTCTAAACTTGAAGCCAAACAAATTGAACCAGCAAAAGAACCATTTTTTATTTCTGAATTAGCACAAGATGTTGCGGCGAATTATCAGGTTTTGGCAAAAGACAAAAACATTAAAATTGAATTAATTCAAAACAAAAAAGCACCGCTTGTTTTTGCAGATTTGAGTTTGGTAGAACGCGTGATTCAAAACTTAATGGACAATGCGTTGAAGTTTACCCCAGAGGGAGGTAAAATAAAAATCGAACTCATAACAGATAATAATAACGTCGAAATCAAAGTCAAAGATACTGGCCCAGGCATTTCGCCAAAAGACCAAACTCAAATTTTTGACCGTTACCGTCAAGCGGATCGAACGGGTAAAAAACAAGCTGGCGCGGGTCTCGGTTTAGCAATTGTAAAAAAGATTTTGGAATTGCATGATACCACCATTCAAGTGTCCAGTAAGTTGAATGAAGGGACTGCTTTTATGTTTAAGTTACCTGCTTATCAGACGACCTAATTTCTACACAAGTTTACTAAACCTTAAAGGTTTAGTAAACTTGATTTTACTGAAAAATCAATCAAATAAAATTTCTGAATTTTCGATGTTCCCATCAGCGTAATTGAGGATTCTAACCAAGATGTTCTCTTTGTTTTTTACGATTGCTTTTTGTTCGTCAGTTAGTCTTGCCCAAAGTTCCATTGAATATTTTCTATTCTGATATTCTTTCCACATTCCAACTTTTTGACCATTTTTATACATCCCCTCACTTTCCATAGAACCATCAGGGTGATAGAATTTCCAACTCCCTTCCGCTGACTCATTAATGATTCTTCCTTCACCTACCAATTGACATTGTTCATCACTCCAAATTGTATTTTTCTTATCTTTTTTGAACTGTCGAATGATGTTTTTGTAACGTTTGCTTGAGGCGCTTTTCATCTGATTATTACTACAAAGATTTGTACTGTAGGAGCCTCCTTTTCCGTAAATGTAGAGGTAGTAAACTTCGTTTGGTCTTAGATTTACACCACATGCTGCACTTGAAATAGCAGACATGACCGTTATTGTTTTTACAGGAATTTTTCCTTTGATCACATCTTTGACACGAACGGTATATTTATAGTTGTAACCATCCTCTACTTTCCCGATGACTTTGCCTTCAATCATTAAATCGGATTGCATGATTTTTTTTGCACTCATTGGCGTATAAAAGCAACTGCATGCCATCGCGTAACCGCTGAAAAGTAACATTGAAATTAAACTTAGAATTCTCATGATTATAGATTTTTTGAGTAATACTTAATAGAATATAAATTGAATCAAATTTCACAGAAATTTGCTCGTGTGATTCTCTGAACTAACGCACATTTTTATAAAATATGAATCATCAGCCACGGCAGACACGTCTCAAATTTTTAGTTAGCAAGGGGCGTTAGCTCCGAAACCGTTTGTAGAAATATGATTAAATCAATGATTCTAAGTCACGTTAGTGGCGTTACCGTTTGTTGAATTTTAACGGTGTCGGAGCTACGCTCCTAAGTTGGATATCTTTAATATTTTTCTACAAACCGAGCCGCCACTACGTGGCTTCCATCCCAAAATTCAGGATGTGTCTGCCCTGGCTGATGATTCAAGCATACGTGATGATTCGGAGAACCAAACGAGCAAATTTCTTTGAAATTTGCACCTCCTCATTT
>CALLVG010000145.1 GCA_938010715.1 uncultured Saprospiraceae bacterium | reverse complement strand
GCATTGGAACTGTTCTCATGCAGATTCTCAATCAGCAACGGGAAGTTTTTATTAAAACTTGGTTGTGGACTTGATTTGAAATCGACAGTATGAAATTTACTGCTCTTCATACCGAGCAATCCCTGTATTTCTTTATCTGGTTTTTTCAAAAAGACTATTGGATGCTCTTTGATGTCTTCCGCTATTTCGTGTGGTCGGATGAATGCTCGGTCTCTAAAAATCTCCGCCACTTCCGATTCGTCCAACTGAGAAATCGACTCTGAAAAGGTATGTGCTTTTTCAAAACAAATCGTCAATTTATCAATCAGCACTTGATAATCTTTAATCCAAATCACTGTATTTTTCGGAAGGATAGAAAAAATAGAAACCTTATCTATTTGCGAAAATTTAGTATTCAAATTTGGGACAATGGCCACCCGCCCAATGTTTTGCACCGACAATTGATTGGATGGATTGAAGGTACGAATGCTTTCCACTTCATCATCAAACAACTCCACTCGATACGGATAATCATTTCCGTAAGAAAAAATATCAACGATGCCACCACGTATCGAAAACTGCCCTGGTTCGTACACAAATTCCTCTCTGTTAAAACCATATTCCAAAAGTACGTCCATCAAAAAATCGACATCTAAGGATTCGCCTTTTTTGATTTCTACTTTTTGTTCTGCTAAAACGTTGGGCGCGACGACCTTCTCGAAAAGAGCTTCGGGGTAGGTGACGACCAATTTACCTGCTGCTTCAGTTTCTGGTAATTCATTGACGACCCCTGCTCTTGACAACACGTTGGTATTGTTCAAGTGCTCAAATTCCATCGGTCGCTTGAATGAATCAGGAAGGAACAAGGCCGGTTTTTGCGGCATCAGATTCGCCAACGTATTTTGAATATACGCCGCGTCTTCTTTGTCGATTCCTATAAATAAATGAAGTTGAGGTTTGGCAAGGTAGGTTCCGGTCAGGGCAAAGCATTCCTGCGAACCGACCATTCCATTTAATAATAAACGAGCCGGCTCCTCTGATTTCAGCCCTTCTAAAATCTGCCCAGTTTTTTCGCTGTCGCGAAATTTTTCGAGCAATCGCATCAGATTTTTCATTGGGCGGCGAAGGTAGGAAACAGTGGGCGGTTGGCAGTTGGTGGGTGGTAGTTTTTTTTAAAAAAACGTTGATTCGCCTATGTGTTTCTCGGCTGCGCTCGAAGTACAGATTGGAGTGGTTCTGATGATTGGGAATTTGCACTGACCGCCGTTCGAGTGGAGCGCTGTGCGGAGCGCAGCCGAAGTACCGAGAACAGGAGTATGGGAATCCCACTTCTGGGAATCTTTCATATTTGACTATTATTAGAATAAAGTCTATTAATTTGATTTAAAATTTATAAAGAATAATTTCTATTAATAGAATTGATAGATACAAACTGGTATTCTTATTGCCGTTAGTTAGGGTACTCCCCGTTATTGTTGTTTGGGTCTATATTCAATCAACTTTCTAATTTTTACAGATTATTGAACGAATACACCGTTTTGGGGAAACTATTAAATCAAGTTTGGTCAATTTTTATATTCTTTTTTCTTTGTTTTTCGACGCAAGTCGTGGCACAAGAGAAGGGTTTGATTGATTTATCTGCTTGGGATATTGAAGTTAACCCTCAAGTCAGTTTAGATACAGATTGGGAATTTTATTGGGAGCAATTACTGTCTCCATCAGATTTCGATTCAACTACTTTTGAAACTAAAAACTACGCTCCAGTTCCTTGTTTGTGGGGAGAAATGGATATCCCACAGGTTACTCCGCGTGGCTATGTGACCTATCGACTTCGAGTAGTATTGCCAGATGATTTGCCAATTATGGCTTTTTCGCTTTCTAATGTGGTATCGGGATATTCGCTCTGGGCAGACGGCGTTTTGATAGCAGAAATTGGTGTTCCTGGAAAATCGAAGGCCACATCGGTTCCAAATTTTTGCTCTATAACGAGGAGTTATCAACCCACTCAGAAAGTGATGGATTTGGTTTTGCAAGTATCGAATTTTCATCATGCGAGAGGTGGCATTACCAACTCAATTGTTTTTGGTGAAAATGCGCACATGAATTCTGAAAGAGAGAAAATGAGCAATTTCGCTTTTTTGATGACGGGTAGTGTTTTTATGGGAGGTGTTTTCTTTTTTGGATTATATTTCTTTGGAAGAGAAAACAAAGACACTTTAATATTTGCACTTTTTTGCATTGTTTATAGCTATCGAATTGCTGGAACGGAGATGTATTTTTTACAAGGCATCTTCCCTAATATTCCATGGGAACTCTCAATTAGAATAGAATATTTGTCGCTATACCTCGCCGTGCTTTTGGCATTAGAATTTTTTAAAGCCCTGTTCCCAGAATATATGCGCCGAAGCATTTATATTTTTTTTCGTTCCGTAATTTTAGTTTTTATTTTATGTGTTTTAGTGCTTGATCCTGTTTCTTTTACGGGGACGATTAGCATCTTTTTGGCTACCACGGCACTATTGGTTTTGTATGGTGTTTATATATTTTTCAAAGCTGTTGTTAATGGACGAATAGGGAAAGTTTTCGCTTTCTCTTCAACTTTCGCAATGATAGGGATGGTTGGGGTGCAAATGGCAGGCTACTATGGATTTATTGAAGGGCATAGTTTTCTTTTTTATGCTGGCAATATTGGTTTCTTCATTTTTCAATCCGTAATTCTTTCCAACAGATATGCTATTTCTTTTCAGAAAGCGACTCGAACTGCTGAAAGTTCTAACAAAGCAAAATCGGATTTTTTAGCAACAATGAGCCACGAAATTCGAACGCCGATGAATGGGGTGATTGGTATGGCCAATTTACTTTCTGAAACAGATTTAGACCATGAACAAAAGGGCTATGTCGAGACGATAAGCATGAGTGGTAGTAATTTGATTACGATTATCAATGATATTTTGGACTTTTCAAAGGTAGAAAGTGGTAAGGTCGAATTGGAAAAGTCTAAAATCAATTTGGAATCTTTATTGGATGAACTGAGTGATTTGTTTTGTCCAAAAATTAAAGAAAAAAATCTTCGATTTTACTACTTAATAGATCAACGCGTGCCACTCAATTTGATTGGTGATGATATGCGTATCAAACAAGTTTTGATCAACCTCATCAACAATGCTATCAAATTTACACAAAAAGGAGAAGTATTTATCCACGTCAAATCTTTGGAATCTAAAGACAAAAATGTATTGCTTCAATTTGATGTTTCGGATACAGGTGTTGGCATTCCTAAAGAAAAAATGTCGCGCTTGTTCAAAGAGTTTTCGCAGGTAGATTCTTCCATTTCCAGAAAATATGGGGGGACGGGTCTCGGCTTAGCGATTTGTAAAAAATTGACAGAGGTGATGGGCGGAGAGATTTGGGCAGAAAGTAATGAGTTCGAAGGTTCGACTTTTTCTTTTTCGATAAAACTTGAAAAACAGTTAGATGTAATCGTTAAAAAAGAAATAGTAAAGCCAATAAAAATAGCTATCATTTCTCAACAAAATAGACTTGCTGAATTTTTAAACGAACATTCGAAAAGAAGGAATCATGATGTCACTTTCTTTGAAAATGCAACAATTTTTCTTGAGTCAGAAATTACAAAATTTGAAAGAGTAATTCTTTGTAACGCGAATCAATTTATCAAAATACCTCAAATCATTGAGCGAACCAAAGGTCAATATTTAACCCTAATTACGCTTGGTTTTGAAGTGCCTAAAATTTGGGAAACAGAGTCGCATACGATTGAGTTTGTGTCTAATCGGCTTACAGTCGGGCAAATCCAAAAGATTTTCGGAGTTAAAATAACTAAAGAGTCGGTCTGCTCTAAATCAATTCAAGCTGAAAGCAAAGCTAAACTTGATGCTAATTTGGCAACAGATCACCCTTTGAGAATTTTACTTGTAGAGGATCATCCAATCAATCAAAAATTGGCGCATACTGTTTTAAAAAAAATGGGATACGTAGCCGATATTGCTGAAAACGGATTGGAAGCACTGAAGGCTTTAGAACTAAAAAACTATGATTTGATTTTCATGGATATGCAAATGCCATTGATGGATGGTATTGAGGCAACTCAACAAATCATTGAAAAATATTCGGACGAAAGTCCAGTCATCATCGCCATGACGGCCAATATTTTGGCAAGTGATAAACAAAAATGCTATGAGGTTGGAATGCAAGATTTTATTGGAAAACCAATCAATTTCAAAATAATAGAAAACTGTATTATCAAATGGGAACCACTCATTAGACAAGGAAAAGAACAGGCTGAACAGCCCCTAATGCGTTAATTCCAAATCAGTAAGCCCTCTGGAAAGCACTTTGGTTTTTAGTTTTTCTCCAAATTTATAATGCACCATATTTTTTTGTTTTCGAAAATGTTCGGTCAAAAAATAGTCTTTAAGCATTAGATTTTCAGTATTGAAAATATCTTCAATTTCTATGTAAGCTCTCAGTTCATTATCAATCACTTCGTATCCAATCCAACTGTGTTTTAGTTCTTTTTCGTTTTGAAAAAGTCTAACATTCTCTTCAAAATATTGGCTCACCAAATCTTCGTTTTCTTCGAAATTATCTTCATTTAGAAGGTCAATTCCTTTTTTGTTTAATTCTTTTTTTAAGGCTTTTTCGAGGTCTTCGACAATGGCAGTATGAATGATTTCAATTGACTTGTTTTGCTCATTGTAAACCAAATCACAAACACTGATGTGGTGATCATGTAAATTGAAAAAGGATATGAAGAGTAGTAAGTTTAGCATTATTTTTTAGTGTATTTAAGTAGTCTGACAGACTACTTAGGAACAAATATAATAGTATCTTTTGGTATGTAAGTAGTCTGACAGAATTAGCTTAATAACTTTTCGGCTCATTTTCCGCCACTCTTCGTAATTTTTTAGTTCGTATCTACGGATATGCAAAGAAAAAATGCCTTGATTGACGAAAAAATAGCTCAAAAAGTTTTTCTAAGATAATTTTGTCAGACTACTTAAGTGCAACGGCAATTCATGAATTGCCCTTGCACGCATGCCTATTTTTTAAGGTTCTATGTTGAATCAAGTGAGTGCATTCAATCAAGCCTCAGAGAGGCGGTAATGTTTTTAGCAATAGAAATTTATACAATGACTCCTAAACACCAGCGGTGCGATCACATGATCGCACCGCTGGTGTTTAGGAACGTGTAAAAAAAAAAATTGCCCATTCAATCCAACATAGAGCCTTTTTTAAACCGTTTTAAATCATCCTTTGAAAAAGTCCATTCTGGCGTTTGGAGTTGGTTTGCGAAATCAATCGAATACCATGGGCTAATATCCTCCTCATTGGGGTTTTTAAGAATTTGTGTTTCTTGAGCGGGCATATAACTTTGCGCCAAGAGGAAGATTTTTTATCATTTATTTTTATCTGAAACTAACCTTTTCGCGGTAGATGATGGATTAAATTTTAAATACACGCATCATATTGTTACTTTTGCTTCCCTTTTCAAGTCAGATGAATATAGTAGTCTTTAGTTCTAAAATAATTGGTATGCAATGCGAAAACTTATTTTGAATAAAGACCACTTTGTAATTAGATTTTCAAACTTTTTTAAACAAGGAAATGAATAGAACACTTTACTTTTTGCTTTTTCTCCTCATCGCATGGATTTTTTTAGGTTGCTGGTTATGTTGTAGTGGAATGCTTGGCGGCGCAGCAGCTGGTGTTGCAGCAGTAGCTGAAGAAGATACTTCTTCATCTTATTTATGGTCATTAGCGGATGGTAGTCGTTTTACGGCAGGTGCCAATGATCAATTTGATTTTGTAAATTCAACACAAGGCTTTTTGCCAATCGAAGAAGATTTGAATGGACTGGTTGCTTCAACTGCTACCTATTTAAACGCAAATCCAGATCGCTCATTGAACATTACGGGTAGATATACAGACGAAGAAACTAACAATACAATTTTACCTACACTGGGTCTGGCAAGAGCGAATCAATTGAAACAATTGTTTGTTTCGAAAGGTGTCAATTCTAAGCAAATCACGATGGATGATAATTTGATCGAAACTGCATTGGCAGGAGGCGACACTTTATTCAATGGTATTGCTTTGCGATTTGGTGATTTGGTTGCTGGAGAAGACACACGTCTTCCAAGAATCAAATCTGATATTGTTGGAAAACCTATTACATTATATTTTCCTTCTGGAAAACAAGAAGTTAATCTCACAGGTGACCAACGAACTATTTTTTCTGACATTATTTATTACTTGGATAATGTGGAGGGAAGTAATCTTACAGTCAATGGTTATACGGATGACCGAGGTGAACTGTCTGGTAACCAACGATTATCAAGAAAAAGAGCAGAATTTGTTCGTGACTATTTGGTTGGAAACGGAATTTCTACTGGAAAAATGACCGCTACTGGTTTTGGTCCAGAAAATCCAGTTTCAACCAATGAGACTTCTGAAGGTCGCGCATTGAACCGTCGTGTTGAGGTGACCCTCAACTAATATTTTCATTCCTGATACTGAAATTTTAGAAAAAAATTGGAAAAATGGCTTGGCAGTGATGCCTCGCCTTTAATTTTCATTTTTATTAAAAAAATATAAAAATTAATAAATATGCCTTGTTGCTTATTATTCCTATTTGGTATTCCTAAATGTTGGCTACTATTTTTCTTTGTTTTGTTTGCTGCGCTTTTGGCAGGTCTCATCGGATGGCTTTTAAGAAAAAATAGAATTTCATTTTTAGAAAATGAGATAGATGGATACAAAACAAAATACTCGTCTCTTCAAACTAACTATGACGAATCTGTAAATAATTACGGTCAATTGGAAGGTCGGTATTCTACACTTGAATCAAATAATAGAAGTTTACAATCTCAAATTGGTGATTGGACAACTAAGTACAACACGAGAGATGAAGAGTACTTGTCTTTGAATGGTCGTTACGGTGCTTTGGATACAGACTATAAAAATTACAAGTCAAGTTCACAGAAAGAATACGCGACTTTGGATTCGAGTTATACTGATTTGGAAGGAAGGTATAATTCAATCGAAGCTAATTATGCTAAAGAACAATCCGCACATAAAACGCTACGTGGTGAGTATGACAAATACAAAACCACCACAGAGAAGGATCTAAAAACATACAAATCAAATTGGGAAACTGAAAAAGCTAATGCTGCGGCTTGGGAGAAAAAATACAACGACCTCAATCTTGAGTGGAGCAACAAATATAGCACCATGGAAGGTCAAGTGGCTGATTTGAATACTTCTATTGGAAATTGGGAAAGCAACTTTAATAACCTACAAGGTGACTACAACGCTTTCCAATCAACTGCTACACAAGAGAAGGATGATTTGAATTTGACTTGGACAAACAAGTACAGTTCTTTAGAATCTCAAATCTCAGACAAAGATGCACGCATCAAAGAATTGGAAGCAGCAATGAGCAAGTGGGAGTTGAATTTCAACAACCTACAAGGTGAATACAGTACTTATAAAACGACTGCTGCTCAAGAGAAAGAGGATTTGAATTTAACTTGGACAAACAAATACAGTTCTTTAGAATCTCAAATCGCAGACAAAAATGCACGCATCAAAGAATTGGAAGCAGCTTCAAGCAAGTGGGAGTTGAACTTCAACAACTTGAACGCCGATTTTGATAAATATAAATCAACGTCTAAAAACGAGGGAGACTCTATTGTATTGAACTGGACCAACAAATATAATGCGTTGGCTGGTGAGATGAAAGAAAAAGACGCTCAACTCAAAGAGCTACAATCAGGTGCTAAGAGTTGGGAAATCAAGTTCAATAACTTGAACGCTGAGTTTGATAAGTATAAATCAACTTCTAAAAACGAAGGGAACTCTGTTGTATTGAACTGGACCAACAAATACAATGCGTTGGCTGGTGAGATGAAAGAAAAAGACGCTCAACTCAAAGAGCTGCAGTCAGGTGCTAAGAGTTGGGAAATCAAGTTCAACAACTTGAACGCTGAGTTTGATAAGTATAAATCTAACGCTAAAAACGATGGGGAATCCATCACCTTGAACTGGACTAACAAGTACAATGCGTTGGCTGCGCAGATGAAAGAGAGAGATAAGCAAATTGGAGATTTGAATATCAGTATCAATAACTGGAAGTCAAACTTCAATAAATTACAAGGTGATTTGAATTCGGCTGGAAAAGACAAATCTGGTTATGAAACACAAATCGCTGGTTACAAAACTAAATTGGCAGATTGGGAAAGTCGTTACGGCGCATTGAAAGCTGACTTTGACAAAAAACCAAAAGAGGTGGAAGTGATTAAAAATGTAGAGGTAGAAGTGCCAGTTGAAGTCATCAAAGAAGTAGAAGTTATTAAAGAGGTAGAAGTACCAGTCGAAGTGATTAAGGAAATCGAAGTAATCAAAGAGGTGCCAGTTGAGGTCATCAAAGAAGTAGAGGTCATTAAAGAAATTGAAGTAATTAAGGAAGTGCCAGTTGAAATCATTAGAGAAGTTGAAGTTGTCAAATCAGTTGATATGGCTACTTTGAAGGCGATGATGATGAAAATGAAGACCAAACAGGTTTCCAAACAAGTGGTTGGTGAAAGCCGTACCGCTGGAGAAGCCAAAATCGTAAGTAGAAACGAAACTGGTAAAACGGTTGAGCGAAAATCATCTGCGAAAGTTGTTTCTGAAGGAAAGGCTTCTGGTAAAGCATCAGCAAAATCAACTAAAAAAGCAGTTGCTGGCAAATCGAAAAAAGATGATTTGAAAAAGGTGGAAGGCATCGGGCCAAAAATCGAAGGATTGTTGAACGCTGCTGGAATTCATACCTGGAGAAAATTATCTAAAACTGAACCTGCTGCTATCAAGAAAATTTTGGAAGCTGCTGGGCCACGTTATCAGATGCACAATCCAGGTTCTTGGCCAAAACAAGCTGGCCTTGCTGCAGATGGCAAATGGGATGCACTGGACAAACTCCAAGATGAGTTGAACGGTGGTAAGTAATCCTATTTAATTTTATTCTTGGACAAAAATTGATTTAAAGAGTTTTGTCCAAGAATAATTTTCCTAATTATTTCAATTAAAACAAAAATGATAGAAAAGAATAAATTAATAGCTCAAGTGAGCAAAAACGCAGGAATCACAGTTGCAAAAGCAACAACTGCTTACGAAACGATTCTTAAAGAAAATCCTTCTTGGAGAAGACAAGATGTAAAAACGGTTACAGCAAACATAGAGAAAGCAGTATCCGTTCCTGGTAAAACTCAAATCAAGGAGGTTAAATTAAAAAAGGAAAAAGCAGTAAAATCTGTCGTTACAAAAGAAAAAATAAAACCGGTAGAAGTATCGCGTGAGAAGATTGTAAAAGTAGCAAGCAAACCAAAAATCAAAGAGGTAAAGCTAAAAAGAGACAAGCCGGTCGTTAAAACCAATACGATTGAGAAAATCAAGAAAGTTAATGTTGCCAAAGATAAAATCGTAAAGGTTGCTGGTAAAACAAAAATCAAAGAAGTAAAATTAACGAAAGAGAAGCCAGTCGTAAAAACGAATACGATTGAGAAAATCAAAGTAGTTGAAGTGATTAAGGAAGTACCAGTTGAAGTGGCCAAAGAGATAGAGGTGATAAAAGAGGTAGAGGTCATCAAAGAAGTAAAAGTTGAAGTACCAGTTGAGGTTATCAAGGAAGTAGAAGTAAAAGTTGAAGTGCCAGTTGAGGTCATCAAGGAAGTAGAGGTGATAAAAGAGGTAGAGGTCATCAAAGAGATAAAAGTTGAAGTGCCAGTTGAGGTCATCAAGGAAGTAGAAGTAAAAGTTGAAGTACCAGTTGAGGTCATCAAGGAAGTAGAAATCATCAAAGAAGTAGAGGTGGTAAAAGAGGTGCCTGTCCAAGTCATCAAAGAAGTCATCAAAGAGGTACAAGTAGTAAAAGAAGTGCCTGTTGAAGCTATCAAAGAGATAACGATGATCAAAGAAGTCAGCATCGTCGATACAAAAGGAATGGAAAAATGGCAGAAAAAATCAGGAGAATGGGAAGCGAAAAGCAATGGTTACAAAGATGAGTTAGCTGCCATGAAAAAGGAGTTCAACGCATTGACAAAAGCGAATGCTAAATTGACCGATCAAGTTGCTGCGAAACCTAAAGAGATTATCAAAGAGGTAGAAAAAATCGTTGAAGTAGAAGTGGAAGTAATCAAAGAGGTAATCGTTGAAATAGTGAAAGAAGTGGAAGTGGTCAAAGAAATTGATTTCTCTATGTTTGAAGAAATGATGTCTGGCTTAGAAACAGAGGTGGTCTCAAAAACAGTCGTTGGCGAAAGCCGTACAAAAGGAGAAGCGACCGAAGTAAGTCGTAGCGAGGTAACAAGTGAAGGAAAAACAAAAGTAAGTTCTTCAAAAGGAAAAGCAAAAGTAGTTTCCTCCAAATCAAAAAGTGGAAAAGCGGCAAAAGACGACTTAACTAAGATAGAAGGCATTGGACCAAAGATTGCCGAAATCATGAATAAAAATGGCGTTCATACTTTCAGGCAATTGGCAGATACTTCCAGCAAAACCATTAAAACTTGGTTGGAGGCAGCAGGGCCACGTTTCCAAATGCACAACCCTGGTTCTTGGCCAAAACAGTCGCACTTGGCTGCTAACGGCAAATGGGATGCCTTGAAAAAATTACAAGATGAATTGGACGGTGGAAAATAATCCACTATAATCCTCGAACAGCTATCCCGAATCTCAGCAATGAGGTTCGGGATTTTTATTTTAGGTATAAAATATGTAGTGTAAAGTCCTGCCCACCTCAACATAAACAAATACAAAAAATGAATAGGCTTTTTATTTTACTACTCTCATTAGTAGCGGTCTTTGGGTGCAGCAAAGACAAACTTGATCAAGATGCAATGACCACCATTAATTTCCTTTTAATTGCAGATGACCTGAGTGATGGCGTTCAGTTTAAATACCATGATTTAGATGGCCCAGATGGGCCATTGCAAGGCTTTGTGACCGATGCAGTTTTATCACCAAATCTTGGATATACGGGGACGATTAGCATCTTAAATGAGCGCACCAATCCAACCACCAAAGTCAATGATGAAATTATGGCCAATCCAAATGATTATCAAGTGTTTTTTACATTATCCGATCCGAACGTCGATGTTAAAGTCATGGATAAGGACGACAATGGAATGCCTCTCGGTTTATCAACAAGAGTAACAACTGGTAGCCAAGAAGGTGATTATACTATGAAAATTCAGGTCGTCAAAAACGGCAATAAATCAAACGCAGGCACTGCTGAAGAAGCAGGAGGAGAGATCGCGATTGAGAGTGAATTTATTGTTTATATTCGAGCGTAAAATTTTGATTCTATGTCGATCAAAGTGGATAACAAATTAATTTAAGTTGCGATCACTGAGGTAATTTTTCAATAGTTCTATAGTTACATGGTTGGAAATTCGTGACTGTTCAGAGAACAGCACGAGCAAATTCAGGTTGAATTTTTGCCTCAACTTAGCAAAAAAAAGAAGTTTTCAACTTGCAAACAAGTTACTTTCGAATAAAAGCTGCTGTTAATACTGTAAAAAAAAGATAAAATGTGACAGGTAAAAGTGACACATCATAAAGTTCTGCGTCTATTTGGTAACATTTCCTTAAGATTTAATTTTTGAAACTTTGGAAATAGAGAAAACCTTTTTTTAATTATTAAATATTACCTTTTTATGGATTTTAATCTTAGCGTATTAATTGATACTGTATTAGCATGGGCGCCAAAATTGGTTGCTGCTATTTTGACCCTAATGATTGGGTTTTGGATTGTAGGAATGATTGGAAAAGCAATTGGCAAATCAATGGAGAAATCTGGATTAGACAAAGATCTAGTTCCATTTATCAAATCATTGGTTAGTGTTTTATTGAAAGTAATGGTTGTTATTACAGCTGCAGGAGTAGTTGGAATTGAAGTAACTGCTTTTGCTGCATTGATTGCTGGTGCTGGTTTGGCGATTGGTGCTGCGATGTCTGGTACATTGAGTCACTTCGCTGCTGGTGTAATGGTTTTGATTTTCAAACCTTATAGAGTAGGAGATTTAGTGGACATTCAAGGTACAGTTGGTACGGTTTCAGAAATTCAAGTTTTCAATACAGTTATCAATTCTTTGGATAACAAAAAAGTGATTATGCCAAACGGTATTGCTACCAGTGGTGTTATGACTAACTTGTCTGCAAACGGAAAATTGAGAGTTGATTTGAATGTTGCTATGCCTTACGAAGAAGACTTCGATAAAGTGCAGGGTATCATCAAAAAAGCTTTGGATAAAGTTCCTAATAAATTGGAAGACGAGCCAACAATTGAAATCGAAAAATTCGATGAAAATAACGTGCTTTTGGCAGTAAGACCTTATGCTTCTGATGCTAACTACTGGAGTGTTTATTTTAACTCTTACAAAGAGATTAAGAAAGCATTCGGAGAAGCAGGTATCGAAGTTGCTTACCCAACAAGAAGAATGAAAGAAGTGAAATAGTCTTCTTTTTATTAAATATAAAAAGGCTTGTTAACCAATTGGTTAGCAAGCCTTTTTTTTTATGCACTAACCCTTCGCTCAGGCTAGGCATCAATCCTAATCAATAATCGAATGCATGCTCACATAAGCTACCTCCTCGACGCCATTCACTTCTTTAGTTTTCCATTTCAAATCAAATAATTCTTTTGGGTAAGACTTGCCGTTGGCCAATCGCATCCCAGTTAATTTGTCCCATTTGTCAACTAACATTTTCACATCAAAACACTCCGTATCATTTCTAAAGTTGACGACCATGTAGGTTTTTTCTTCTTCCAAAAAGGTTTTGAAAAAATAGCGATATTGACTTGGATTTTTTGTTTTTAAATTAGCTTTGAGTGCCGAAAGATGGCGGGTTCCTTCTAAGCTAAAATCGAAAGTTTCGGCTTGTGTGCAAACTGGTTCAGGCGTGAAATAGTGCGCTGGAACAAATACAAAATATCGAAGGATGAAAAGTAAAATAATCGCCGCTGGAATAATTGAAAATGCTTTTAGCATAAGAATAATTTAGAAGGTGTTTGAGTTTTTTTTCAACGAATATAGGTACTTCTGATTTTAAACGTGTCTAAATTAACACAGCACAAAGCATCTTAGTATTACTCAAAAAATAACTTCCCTCTTCAATTCAAAAAATTAGCTCGAAAAACCTCATTATCAATCACTTTTCCTTCACTAATTTTTTGAAATCTGGAACTTATTTTTTTGAGCGTTCCTTAAAAACGTTTTTTAAAATAAAAACAATGACTCGATTCATTTTGCTTACGTTGCTCGTCACTACAATTTTTCAATTTGGAAAAGCACAAGAAGTAGCCGCTACTTCTCAAATTGATTCCATTACA
>CALLVG010000144.1 GCA_938010715.1 uncultured Saprospiraceae bacterium | reverse complement strand
TATTTAGCTTTCATAAGTAGCCTAACTTAAATGATCGTTTGTGGGTCTATTTTGAAAGTAAGGGCGATTCATGAATCGCCCTTACTTTCAAAATAGACCCACAAACGATCATTTAAGTTAGGCTACTTATGAAAGCTAAATACTTTTTCCTTTTTACAATTATGGTAGTGCTGTCAAACTGTTCCAATAAATTTGTTGGAATCCACTGCTCAGAACCACAAAATTCCAATCTTTGTTTGAATTTAAAAAAGTCGGGAGAATTTCATTACTTTTTTGCAGATGACAAAGGAGCAAGTGAAGGGTACGGGGAATATTTTGTTAAAAATAAAAAATTGCATTTACAATTTGATGAATATGGTGATCAAAAAGATTCCATTTATTTTATAAAAAAGAAAGAACTTGCTGATTCGATTTCTATTGAATTTATTCCGATAGATACTTCTTTTAAATATTGTACAATTGATGGATCTTCTAAAGAATCTTGGTTTCGATTAAATTATGATATCAGGAAAAAGAAGAAACTCTATAAAGTAATTTATTTCGACAGTAGATTAGATTTATCTTTCTATGATTCTTATGGCCATAAGAATATTTATTTTTCAATAAAGGAACCTGGTGAATATGAGGTTTATTTTAAATTAAAAAAAGGAGCAGATCGTACAATTACAAATATGGAAAAGATTTTCGATATAAAAAAAAATACGAAAGAAGAGCTAGTCATTCATTTGGGCGATTCCCTTTGGAAATGGAATTTAAAAAAGAACGAAGAAGGTTACATTTACAAACATTGGAGACCATACTTCAGAAAACGAATTGCAAAGAATAAGTGATCGCCAATTCACACATTCCATCATTCCAAAATTCACACATTCAATACCTCTCCACTTTCGCATCTGATTCACCGTCGCTCTAAAATCCTTCGGCAATTCCGCTTCAAAATTCAATCGAGCGCCAGTAACGGGATGTTTGAAACCAATTTTCCAACTATGTAGGGTAGAGCGCTCAATTAATGGATTGGCAGATTCTTCTCCTTTTGCAAATCTTATTTTTGCCTTTTTAATATCGGAAATGCTCAAAGTTTCTCGGCGACCATAAACGGCATCTACAGCGAGTGGATAACCAATACTTTCGAAATGAACTCTGATTTGGTGCATTCTCCCAGTTAGAATTTTTGCTTCCACCAAGGCAAACCCTTGAAAGGCTTCTACTAATTTATATTGCGTAACAGATTTTTTTCCTTTTTTAGTTACGCGTTGTCGCTTCATGGTAGGGTGCGAACCGATAGCTGCATCAATTTCTCCTTCTTCTGGAAAGTTAGAACCCTCGACCAAAGTCAAATACTTTTTATCAACCGTTCTGGCTTCGAATTGCTCATTTAGGTGTTTATGTGCTTCTTTCGTTTTAGCTAAAATAATCGCTCCACTCGTTTCCATGTCCAGTCGATGAACCATGAAAATTTCACCATATTTTTCGCGCATCATGTCCAATATATTGGGCAAGTCTGCTCGATATCTGTCTGGAAGCGCACGAAGGAATGGCGGTTTATTTAAAACCACTAAGGCCTCATCTTCAAATATGATTTGTGGTTTCTGTTTTTTATTTGCCATGAATTGGTTGATTAGAAAATTAGTTGAATGAACTGATTACCTGCGCGTTTTAATTTTAATTTCTCATTTTAACCTGCCCGTTATCATTCAGGCGGGTTTTCATTCCCAGTAGGGTTTATTTCTTTAAACGTTTTCTTCTTTTTTATAAAAAAATCCCAAACGATACTTCCCTCGTAAACACCTGTTAGGTTAAATTTGGTTCCATTGACGTTTGCATTTATGCGTTGTCTATTCTTTGCGCGTTTCGCAAACAACAATGGAATGGCTGCATAAAATCTAAAGTGCGCTTTTATAACGGCCATTGTATTTCTCCATTTTCCATCTATCAAAAACTTCATTCCAGCCAATCCATCCAAAACCAAACGCAATGGAATGAGCCAAAGTAACTTTCTTTTCTTTTGATTTTTCACTAAAGTGTAAAGGTTGTTTCTGAAATTGAGATAGGTTTTTCGAGGACTTTCGTAGTCCAAAGTTCCACCCCCAACATGATAAACAATGGACTCAGGACAAGACATGATTTTGTAGCCCGCATTTTTCAAACGCCAACAAAAATCAATCTCTTCCATGTGGGCAAAATACCCATTGTCAAGCCCACCTAAAGCATGAAATAAATCTGCTCGAACGACCAAACAAGCACCTGATGCCCAAAAGATTTCTTCGGCTTCATCGTACTGATTATTGTCCTCTTCCGCTACGTCAAAAACGCGTCCTTTACAAAATGGATAGCCGAGTGAATCCATCCATCCTCCAGCCGCTCCAGCGTACTCAAAATGCGTCTTTTTATGATAAGCAAGAATCTTTGGTTGGCAAGCCGCTATAGAAGAATCTGAAGACATCAATTGCTCCAAAGGCTTCAACCAATTTGGAGTAACCTCTATATCCGAATTTAGTAAAACATAATAATCGTATTCACCTTCTATTAAAGTTAATGCTTGATTATATCCACCTGCATACCCTTGATTATCAGTGAGTTGTAGTAATTCTATTTGCGGATAATTTTCTTTTAAAAAAGAAATAGAATCATCTGTTGATGAATTATCTGCAACAATTATTTTTGATTTTGAATAGGAAGTTGTCACTACAGAAGGCAAGAATTGTTCGAGATAATTCTTTCCATTATAATTTAAAATTACGACTGCGACAGATTTTTTTTTTGAATCAGCTATTTGTTTTTCTTCTAATGTTTTGAGCGCTTTTTGAGTCGTCGATTTATCTTTTTTGAGTTGAGATTTGAGTGCATTTAAGTCATCAAATTTCTTTCCTTCTCTTATGAATTCAACCAGTTCAATCTGAATATTTTCACCATAAATCGAATCATCAAAATCAAAAATATTGGCCTCCATAGTCAGCTGAGGATGACCCTCCAAAGTCATGCGATTCCCAATATAAAACATGGATTGATATCGTTCATTTTTATACCAAACATAAGCGGCATAAACGCCATTTGGAGGAATCAATTTATGCTTAGTGGATATTTTTAAATTAGCTGTTGGAAAACCTAATTTGGAACCCAACTCTAAACCGCGAATTACTTCGCCTGTCAACATGTAATTGTAACCCAATGAAGAATTCGCTTCCTCAATATTCTTTTCTAAAAGTGCGTTACGAACTCGGGTAGAACTTATTTTTAAATCAGAAAGCGTTTGTTTCTGAATTTCTTCAACTTCAAATCCATGAATTTTTCCATGATGTTTGAGGTAATTTATATCACCTTGGCGATTCAATCCAAATTTATGATCAAAACCGACCACCACAATTTTCGGGTGGAATTTTTCTACTAAAAATTTCTCTACATATTCATCTGCGGGTTGTTGAGAAAATTGGATGGAGAACGGAACAATCACCAGATTGTCCACCCCAATTTTTTCAAATAATTGAATCTTTTCCTCAATCGAGTTGAGTAGCCTTAAAGTATTATCTTTTGGATAGATGATTTGACGTGGATGAGGATGAAATGTGATGATAACTACCTCACCATCAACCTTTTGTGCCAAAGACTTGACCTTCTTCAAAAGTGCCCGATGTCCATTGTGTACACCGTCAAATGACCCGATGGTCAAGACCGCATTTTCGAATTCGGGTAAATCATTTATGTTTCTAAATACTCGCATTTCGACGCAAAAGTAACTAACCGTTTTAAAATCAAAATTAAAATGAAAAATTAAAATGAAAACAATTGATTTTGCAGGTTGTTTAAATCCGAAATAGCTTAAAGATGAAGGAGAAATAGTTTTTTTTTACTAAAAATAACCATCCAACAATTTAACAATTAAGCCATTTTTTAACTTACGTTTGCAGTCAGAAAACACATAATGATGGATCAAAAGACAATTACAGAGGCATTAAGTACCATTCGTGACCCAGGGACAGGGCAGGATATTATTTCCATGAAAATGGTACAAGACTTAAAAATTGACGGAAACAATGTCAATTTTACTTTGGTTTTACCTTCCTTAAATCATCCTTCCAAATCGGAGTTGATTTTTAACTCACAAGGAATTATTGGAAAATTATATCCTAATGCCAATGTGGATGTGCATGTCGTTGCAGGTGGAAAAGATGCAGGTGCGCCAAAAGCAAGTACTCCAATGCCGCATGTGAAAAATATAATCGCAGTTGCGAGTGGAAAAGGTGGCGTGGGAAAGAGTACTGTTTCGGTCAATCTCGCTTTGGCACTAAAAGCAAAAGGGTTCAAAGTAGGAATCGTTGATGCGGATGTTTATGGACCATCATTGCCTACTATGTTGGGCTTGCAAGGCCAACGTCCAAAGGTTCAGGAACTTTACGGTAAGCCGAAAATTATTCCATTAGTAGCTTATGACATACCTGTAATTTCGATTGGTTTTATTGTCGAACCAGATCAGGCGGTTGTTTTGCGTGGGCCGAGGTTGGCGGGCATTATCAAACAATTTTTCAATGATGTGATCTGGCCTGAGTTAGATTATTTGATTGTCGATTTGCCTCCAGGGACAGGTGATGTACAATTGACTTTGGTGCAAACAGTTCCTTTGACGGGGGTTGTTGCAGTGACAACTCCACAAGATGTTGCGATTGCGGATGCTATCAAAGCAGTCAATATGTTTTTGCTGCCTAACGTAAATGTGCCAATTTTAGGAGTCGTAGAAAATATGTCATGGTTCACGCCTGAGGAGTTGCCCGACAACAAATATTTTATATTTGGAAAAGGTGGTGGCGAAACTTTAGCAAAGAAATGCGACTCTAAATTATTGGGACAAGTGCCTTTGGTTCAAGGGATTAGAGAAGCTGGGGATGGTGGAAAACCAATTGTTTTGCAAGCAGGGCATCCATCTTCAAAGGCATTTTTGGACATCGCAGATTCGCTTGTCGCAAGTGTAGCGAATAGAAATGAAAACCTTGAGCCGACTAATATCGTTCATGTTAAATAAAGTTCAAGAACAAATTTGTAAATTCGCATTCAACTGAAATATTAAAATTAATAAATGTCAGATTCAAAAGACGAATTGATTGAAAGAATTGAAGCTGCACTGGAAAGTGTCAGACCTCATTTGGCTGCTGATGGTGGTGATGTAGAGGTGGTGGAAGTGACGGAAGAGATGATTGTGAAAGTGAAATGGTTAGGCAATTGCGAAAATTGTTTTATGTCCATCATGACCATGAAAGCAGGAATTGAAGAAGCGATAAAATCAAAAGTTCCTGAAATCAAAGGTGTTGAAGCAATTAATGGAATTGAAATTAAAGTTTAAAAATATATTTGCTCATACGAATCCCGAATTTTCGCTTTTGTGAAAATTCGGGATTTCTATTTTAAGTATGCGGAACTTAACTTCCGCGTCTAAAAAAATCAATCTTAACCACTCGCGGAACTTAAGTTCCGCCTACACAGAAAAATGAATCGAAATCAACTTTTCAAACTTATCAAAAAAAGAAAATCTTATCTCAGTGTTGGATTAGATACAGACCTGACTCGAATTCCTGAGCACCTGCTTCGTTATCGAGATCCGATTTTTCAATTCAATAAAAGGATTATAGATGCGACCCGCGATTTATGTGTGGCATATAAACCGAATGTTGCTTTTTACGAAGCATTGGGCGCAAAAGGGATGACTTCTTTGGAAAAAACAATCGAGTACATCGGCGATGAACACTTCACTATTGCAGACGCAAAACGAGGTGATATAGGTAATACTTCTCGTCTTTACGCAAAGGCATTTTTTGAAACCTTGGGAGTAGATTCAGTAACCGTTGCACCATATATGGGTGTGGATTCCGTTTCTCCATTTTTAGAATTTAAGAAGAAGTGGGTCATTTTACTGGCTTTGACTTCCAATAAAGGAAGCGCTGATTTCCAATTTATGAAAGAGAATGGGGAACAACTTTTTGAGAAAGTTTTAAATACTTCCAAAGAGTGGGGAACTTCTGATAATTTGATGTATGTAGTAGGCGCGACGCACCCAGAAATGTTTAAAACGATAAGAAAACACGTACCAGATCATTTTCTTTTAGTGCCCGGTATTGGCGCGCAAGGTGGTGATTTACAGGGAGTTAGCCGAAATGGAATGAATGATAAATGTGGTTTGCTTGTCAATTCCTCAAGAGGAATCATCTACGCTGGCAATGGAAAAGATTTTGCTAAAAAAGCAAGAGCAGCAGCCCAAAAAGTACAATTGGAGATGGCTGAATTGTTGGAGGAGAAATTTGGATAAGTCGGCAGTCTTCAGTCTGCAATCGGCAGTCTCCAATATGGCAGACACGGATCGCGTACTGAATATTGCGGACTGCCGACTGAAAAACTTTTAACTGATCTCAATCATAAATTTATTTTTCTTCCCTTTTTCGAGCATGATATACTTCCCTTGAAGTAAGTGCTCAGGCGTAATCGACAAATCTAAATCGCTAATTTTTTCCTTGTTTACAGAAATGGAATTTCCTTGAATGGCTCTTCTCGCGTCAGATTTGGAAGAAGCAATAGTGGTTTCCGCTGCCAACAAATCCATGATGTTGATACCACTTGCAAGGGTTTCTTTTTTGATTGAAAAGCTGTCCACCTCACCCGCAACTGTTTTTAAAGCCGACTCATTCAAACTCAAAAGAGAATCACGTGATGCCTTATTAGAAAAAAGTAAATCGCTCACTTTCAAAACACTATCAAAATCATCATTGGAGTGACAACGGCGCGTCAACTCTTCCGCTAAAAGCTTTTTGAGCTCTCGTGGGTTGTCTGCCAAATCACTTTCCATTTGTTCAACCTCTGCATGAGATTTCAAGGTGAAGTATCTGATATATTTTGGTAGATCCGCATCAGATGCATTGATCCAAAACTGATAAAATTTGTAAGGCGAAGTCATGTTGCCATCCATCCAAAGATTGCCTTGTTCAGATTTTCCAAATTTAGAACCATCTGCTTTTGTCAATAATGGAGTAGTGACAGCGTAGGCATGTTCACCTAAGTTTTTACGAATAAACTCTGTTCCAGAAGTGATATTACCCCACTGATCAGAGCCACCCATTTGAAGGGTTACGCCGTGGTCTTTGAACAGACATTGGAAGTCGTATGCCTGCAATAATTGGTAACTAAATTCGGTAAAGGAAAGACCCGTTTCAACGCGTTTCTTAACGGACTCTTTGCTCGTCATGTAGTTGATTGTCAACGTTTTACCTACATCACGTAGGAAATCGAGGACATTCATATTTTTATAAAAATCGTAATTGTTTACGAGTTTTGCACCTGTTTTTCCAGAGCCAAAATCGAGGAATTTTTCCATCTGCTTCACCTGAAAGGCAAGGTTAGAATCTAACTCATCATAAGTTTTCAAAATCCGTTCTTTGTCTTTTCCGGAAGGGTCTCCAACTCGGCCAGTTGCACCGCCCATCAAAGCAATCGGTTGATGTCCGCTTCTTTGAAATAGCGTCAGCAATTGCACTTGTACGAAGTTCCCGATGGTCAAAGAAGGAGCTGTTGGGTCAAATCCAATATAACCAGATCGGATTCCTTCCGATAAATGTTTTTCAACGTCAGGAGTGCTTTGGTGCATCATCCCTCTCCATTTCAATTCTTCTATAAAATTCATATTCCTAAAATTTTGAGCTGCAAATGTATTGAACTTTAATAAGAAGTTGTATCGATTTATATTTTAGAATGAAGTCTAATGATTAATTATTTTTACAAAAAAGTAATTTCATGTCAATGAAAAGGGAAATCGATCACTTTGTTTATTGCGTTCCAAAATTGGAAACAGCAATGGATTCTTTTGAAAACAAAACTGGATGTCGTCCAGTTTTTGGGGGGTATCACACTACTCAAGGCACAAAGAACGCTTTGATAAATTTAGGAAATCAATGCTATTTGGAATTTTTGGCAATCGATAGAGATAACAAAAATATCACTGATAGTCGATGGATGGGAATAGATTTGATTGAGAAACCGACCATGACTCGATGGGCATTAAAGTCGTCTGATTTAGAAAGAGAAAATGAAATTTTAAAAGCATACAACCCACAATTGGCTAATATCACAGGAGGTCAACGAAAAACGCCAAAAGGCAAAATGCTAAAATGGCAATTGACCATGCCATTGCCAAAACCAACAGTGGAATTGGTTCCATTTCTGATTGATTGGCAAAAATCTGAGGCACATCCAACCGATAATTTGCCAGATGATTGCGAATTGGTTGGCTTAGAATTTAGGACTCCCAAGCCTCAATTGGTTTCCAGTATTTTTGAGCAATTTTCTTTTGATACAAAAGTCGTTAAAGGAAATGTATCACAAATAAAGCTTTTGATAAAAAGCGTTAAAGGGATAATTGAAATTTAAAACTTTTCTACCTTCACGCCACAATGAATTTAGAACGATTTATAGCTAAGCGAGCAGTAGAAGCAGGTAAAAAATCTTTTACCAGACTGATTGTTGTGATCGCAACGATGGCGGTAGCCTTGAGTCTCACCGTGATGATAGCGACGAGTGCTTTGATTTCTGGTTTTAAAAAAGAAATTACAGATAAAATTTTTGGTTTTTGGGGGCATATTCATATTACCGATGTGAACTCTAATCGGTCATTGGTGGAAGCGTATCCACTCAAAAAGGATGAAAAATTTATAGCAGCAGTTGAAAATATTAAATCAGTTGAATATCCTGATTTTGGAAGGTTTTTAGGTTTTGAGTTTCCTAATATGATGGTTGATCGAGAAACGAAAGGCGGTATTAGTCATGTTCAAACCTTCGCGATGCGTCCTCGAATTATTCAAACCAAAAATCAAATTGAAGGAATAATTTTGAAAGGAGCAGGGCAGGATTATGATTGGAAATTTTTTGATGACTACTTGCAAGAGGGCAAAATTTTGAATGCAAAATCAACTTCTGATACGCGTCAAATATTGATTTCAAGATATACTGCAGATAGATTAGAAACGGAAGTAGGAAAGAAATTTTTGGTTCATTTTGTTGATAATGGAGAGACCGTCCCACTGCGATTTGAGGTGGCTGGAATTTATAAAACAGGTTTGGAAGAATACGACAAGAAGTTTGCGATGGTCAATATTTCTGTCATTCAAGAATTGGTCGGTTGGACTGAAAATCAAGTTGGCGGCTATGAAATTTTTGTCGAAAATATTGATGATTTAGATGTTCTTTCAAACTACATTGATCTTGATGTTAAAGAGCTACCAAATCATTTATATGCGGAAACGATACGTCAAAAATTTCCACCAATTTTTGAATGGCTTAACCTTCAAGACCTAAACGAAATTGTCATTTTGGCTTTGATGCTTATTGTTTGCATCATCAATATGATAACGGCATTATTGATTTTAATTTTGGAAAGAACCAAGATGATTGGTGTCTTAAAGTCAATGGGCGCCTCCGATTGGTCAGTTCGAAAGATATTCCTCAACTATGCTGGATTTATTATTTTGAATGGACTGTTTTGGGGTAATCTAATTGGCGTTGGTTTGTGTTTAGCACAAAAATATTTTGGCTTGATCAAACTTTCAGAAGCGGATTATTATCTTTCTGTTGCTCCAATCGACCTTAATCTTTGGACGGTTCTTTTATTGAATTTAGGAACCTTTGTGTTGACTTTGTTTTGCTTGGTACTGCCGACTTGGTTGGTTACAAGGATTAATCCAGTAAAGGCCATTCGGTTTAATTGATAGCGAGTCCTGAGCGAAGTCGAGGGCAATAGGCGCGAAGATCAAATTTCCACCTTTGTTGACTTCGGCTTCGCTCAGCCAACGCATTTTTGAGATGAATACTAAGCAAAAATATAATTTCCAAAAACATACAACCAAGCCGCCACATAGGCAAAAGTCGGCAGCACAATTCCTCTCATCGTATCCGTTTGTCTTCGTTTGAAAGCAATATTCATAGGTATTGAATTGATACCAATCGCCACAATCGCAAAAGTCCGACGACGGAATCCTTCCGAAAATAATTGACCGCTGATTTCATCGCGCAAAGACTCTAATCCTTGCATAGCAGCAGTTAAAACGATGTAGCTTACCAATGGAACAAAGATTCCCCAGATTAGACCTTCTATGAGTGAATTGTTTTTTAGCATGTGAGAGCGAATTTAATTATGCACTTTTTTTGAAACTATATTTCTTACGAAGGTTTTTTATCATATCCTTCGTCATTCCTTTCAAATCATAGGTTGGTTTCCACCCCCAATCTTCGGTTGCTTTAGAGTCGTCGATGCTCATTGGCCAACTTTCGGCGATGGATTGACGTAATGGATTCACCTTGTAAGTTGCTTTGAATTCTGGAATTTCCGCTTTAATTGCAGCTACAATTTCAGCAGGTGTAAAAGTCATTCCAGCCAAATTATAAGCGTCTCGTACCTTTATTTTCTCTTTCGGTGCATCCATTAATTCAAGCGTCGCTCGTATCGCATCATCCATATATATCATTGGAAGCGCTGTACTTTCTTTTAAAAATACTTCAAATGATTCGCCTTTTAAAGCACTGTGGTAAATGTGAACTGCATAGTCAGTCGTTCCGCCACCAGGCAAAGAGCGATGCCCAATAATGCCAGGGTATCTGAGTGAACGAATGTCTAAACCGTATCTCAGGAAGTAATAATTTCCCCAAAATTCACCTGCCATTTTGCTAATTCCATAAACCGTAGTTGGCGTAGCAGGTGTAACTTGTGGCGTGTTTTCACGAGGCGTATCTGGGCCAAAAGCAGCTATCGAACTTGGATGAAATACTTTAGAAACATCGTGATCTTTCGCCACATCAAGCACATTGAAAAGACCTTCCATATTGATATTCCAAGTGAATCTCGGTTTTTCTTCTCCTTTAGCAGAAAGGATAGCGGCGAGGTGATAAATTTGCGTAACTCGGTTTTCAACGACCAATTTGGTCATTTTTTCTTTGTCCAAAACATTCAACGTGTCGGTTCGGGTTTTGGGAAGATCGATTTCCCTCAAATCAGTAGCGAGTACATTTTCTGCACCATGTTTTTCCTGCAAAGCTTTGGTAAGTACCGTTCCGATTTGGCCTCCTGCACCTGTGATAAGGATAGACTCTTTTCTCATTATATTTCCCAATTTATGTTTGATTGTGTATGCTTAGAGACGCTGAGGTAAAAGTAATCATTTGGACTTAGTCCATTCAATAATGTATCGCTAAATTTTAGGTATTTTTTCAAGGAAGGAAAAGGATGAATCTTCATAACTAACTGAACAGCAATAAGTTGTAATGCCATTTGAGACCAAAAGATAAGGTACTTTTAAGGTCGAATTATACCAAGCGATTTGCTCAAAAGTGTCCTGACTGACTTTTACTTTTGGAGATTTGCATTCAATCAGCATAATTGGTTTATGATTTTCATCAAAAATCAAAAGATCAAATCGCTTTAAGCGATCATTGACCTTTATTGATTTTTCTACCGCAATGTAATTTTTTGAAATGCCTTCAACTTCTTGCAAATAAATAATGAGTAACTGCCTCACCATCTCTTCTGGTTGATTGACTAAGTATTTCTTACGAATTGGATCCCAAACAAAAGGCTTACCTTCTACCGTCTTGGTCGTTAACCGATTTTGAAATTGCAATAGATCTACCTGGATCTTCATTAAATTTCTTTAAAATTCCAAAAACCCATCAACAAATTTGGTCATTGCCTCAGTTGTTTCTTTATTGATTTTCCCATTATCATCAACCAAACTTCCAATTGAGGAAATCGGTAAATTTTTGGGATAAGCAATCATTCCAACGTGGTTACAAATTCCGATTAAATGGTCGATTCCTCTCAAGTTTCCAGCTCGACCAGAAGCGGTTCCAATCATTCCAACCTTTTTTCCAGAGAAAGTTTTTCCGTATTCTCGAACAGAGATCGCATCAATGAATAACTTTAAAATGCCTGGTATTCCTCCATTATATTCAGGCATCACAAATACAATTTTGGAGGCATACATGATGTATTCATCTTGAAGTTTTGCTATCTTAGGCGACTGTTGATCAGCTTGATACATTAACGCATGTAGCATATCTCCATTCAAATCTTCTAAGTCCAAATATTTGACTTCTTTGACTGTTTTTGATTTTAAAATATCAGTTATCGCTTTTGCGAAAATTTGTGTTTTGTTGTCCTTGCGGTTTGTACCGCTGATTACTGTTATCATGAAAATTTTTAAGATTAAAATTAAAAAACAGTCGAACTTGATTGTTGTTTTTCAATTTTGTGAGAAAAGTATTATTTGTAAGAAAAAGTCCCGTGTGGGCCCTTGACTATTACTTCTTGTCCTTTTGCTTCCTCGACTCGGCCAACGATTTGCGCGTCAATATTAAATGAATTTGAAATGTCTATCACTTTCTGCGCGTATTTTTCTGGAAGGTAAATATCAAGCCTTGTTCCGATATTGAAAACCCGATACATTTCTTCCCAACTCGTTCCAGATTCTTTTTGAATCATTTGAAAAAGCGGAGGAATCGGCAATAAATTATCTTTAATAATTCGCTTGTTTTCAATGAATTTTGAAACCTTCGCTTGCCCACCACCTGTGTTGTGAATGATGCCGTTGATGTGTTTGCGATATTTATCCAGAACCTTTTTCAAAACTGGTAAAAAAGTACGAGTAGGAGAGAGGACTAATTTTCCAATTGGAATTTTTTGACCCTCAACTTCAATTGTATCTGTTAGTTTTTTGCTACCAATGTAAACCACCTCATTGGGGGTATTTGAGTCAAAAGTATCTGGGTATTTTTTTGCATAAGATTTATGGAAAATATCATGTCGAGCAGAAGTCAAACCATTACTTCCCATGCCGCCGTTGTACTCAGTTTCATAAGTTGATTGACCGTACGATGCTAATCCGACGATGACGTCTCCTGCTTTTATATCATTGATTATCAGGTCTTTACGTTTCATTCTGGCAAAAGCGGTATAACCAACATCAATAGTTCTTACGATGTCTCCAACGTCGGCAGTTTCGCCTCCAGCAGAGTGAATATCGACATCGTATTCTTTCATTTTATTAATAAAATCAACAGTACTATTGATGATTTTTGAAATGACATCTCCGTTGATTAAATTTTTATTTCGACCGATTGTGGAGGACAGTAAAATTCCATTAGTACAACCCACACAAGCCATGTCGTCGAGGTTCATGACGATTGCATCTTGCGCAATTCCTTCCCAAACAGATAGGTCGCCTGTTTCTTTCCAATACATGTAGGCTAAGCTGGTTTTTGTACCTGCGGTATCGGCGTGCATGAGGTTTACCCAGTTTTCTTTGCCACCTGCGACATCTGGTAAGATTTTACAAAAAGCTAAAGGGTATTCGCCTTTGTCTAAGTTTTTGATAGCCTTGTGCACTTCGTCTTTTGTAGCCGAGACGCCTCTTAAATCGTATTTATATTTTGAACTCATGTAGTGTGTTTCAGGAATTTAGAATTGGCTGCAAAGGTAGTAAAATGTAATAACGGAGTGACCTCTTTCTTAAAAAATAGCAATTTCAAATTACATGACAATATCAGATGAAATATACCAGTTGGTTTTCGATACATTTTATTTAATTTTGTGATGCAAACCTCCCATAACATAAAACAAACTATGAAGAAATCTCCTTTAGCATTTTTGCTGATGTTACTTTGTACATCAATATTTTCGCAGATCACATTTTCGGCGAATGATTTTGTGCCTCCTTATACTCATGATTTTGGTTATGGTGTGAATATGGGCGCTTACAATGGCTGGACAGATGATCAATTAGCCAATATTGCAGCAGGTAATCCTGCATTACAAGTAACTGGTTTGGCTGCAAATTCGGTAAGAGTTTGGCTTCCTGACTGGTTTACCCAAGAGTGGGGTTATGAAATCCGCAAGGATGTATTTGACCATTACGCAAGTGTGGGTATGAAAAATAATGTCGTTTTTGTAGGAGATGCTGCACCTCACAATCGAGATTCGGTTTATTATTGCCCAGGTAGATTATCCGAATCTTTCAAAAATATTTATGAACCAATTTGGGATAATGGTGAGAATGGAACACCAGTCAACGAAGAAAATGTATATGCTACTTATATGTATAATCTGGTTTTGACTTATGGAGAAAATACAAAATATTGGGAAATCACGAACGAACCTGACACAGATATGGGAGGCAATGCAACCATGGAAAGAGGTTTTCCTAATAATTGGTGGGAAAATGATCCACCACCTTGCGAAACGAAATTTGGCGCACCCATCCAACATTATGTTCGTACTTTAAGGATTGCGTATGAAGTTGTGAAATCCCTCGATCCAGCAGCATATATTGCTGTTGGAGGTCTTGGAAATGTCACCTTCCTTGATGCTATTATGCGAAATACGGATAATCCAGATGAAGGGCAGGTTACATCTCAATTTCCACTAAAAGGAGGAGCATATTTCGATTGTTTGAGTATCCATGCTTATCCGCATTTTGATGGAAGTATGCGCTATTGGAGTGATATTTTTGGTGGTTTTCAATGGACTCGAAACTCTGATAAAGGAGTTGAAGGATTTATGAAACGATTGGATGGAATGATAGATAATTTGCATGGTTATGGTTACACAGGAGCGGATAGCGAATTTCCAGAAAAAAACATCATTTGTACAGAAACAAACCTGGCAAGAGTTTCCATTACAGATGAATTTTTGGGTGGGAATGAATCCCAAAAAAACTATGTCATAAAATTGATGGCCAAATCACAAGAGAAAGGAATCAGCCAAGTTCATTTTTACTCTTTGGCTGATAATCTACCAGCTGATCAGGCAAATAGCGATTTTGACTTCATGGGTTTGTTTGAAAATTTGTCTGGAAAAACACCGCCCAATGGAAAGATTTTTGATGCTGGTATTGCTTTCAAATCTGTAGCCGCTGCATTGAAAGGATACACCTATGATGAGGCATCAACCAAAGCTCTAAATACAACTTTGGCGGTTCAAGGCGTAGCTTTTAAAAACATTTCAGGTGATGAAATTTTCGTGATGTGGGCTACCACTTTAGATGATTTATCCGAGAATGCTGAAATAAATTACTCATTTCCATCGACTTTTAATTTCTCTGAAATGAAAAAGTTTAATTGGGATTTTTCAATTACAGGCGCAGTTGATTGTATTTCTGCAAATAATGTTTTTCTAAACGGAAGCCCTGTTTTTTTAGTGCCTAATACCTCTTCTGAATTTAATTGCTCCTCAGGTTTTGTTTTGAAAGCAATGCCTAATCCATTTAAAGATAATTTCTCCATCGAAATTCAAACTGATATTGACGAAGAGTTATCCGCAAGTTTGATTGATGTAAATGGAAAAGTAATATTAGAAATCCTTAATGATAAACCTGTCTATATTGGAAAAACTGTTGTCCCTCTGGATGTAGCTGGATTAGCTTCTGGCTTATACTTTCTTGCAGTAAAGGGAAAAAGTGGAAAACGGGTGATAAAGATGTTTAAGACTTAGGAACGCTCAAAAAATAAGTTTCCGATTTCAAAAAATAAGTGAAGGAAAAGCGATTGATAATGAGGTTTTTCGAGCTAATTTTTTGAATTGAAGAGGGAAGTTATTTTTTGAGTAATACTTAGGAACATGTAAAGAAAAAATAACCTATCCGAAAACAAACAATTTATTCATCACTAATCACTAAGAGTTTCTTTAAAATTCAGAATGAAATTTACCACTTGAAACGAAGTACGAGAAATTTAAACAAACTCTAAAGGGTGGCTGTCGGGTTGCCATTGTTGCCGTTGTTTCGCAAATAAAAAAGACATTTGAGGTTTCCTCAAATGTCTTTTTTATTTGGCTGAAAAATCGTAGATTTTCTGACAACTTGGCAACTCAATTCCTTAACGCTTTTTTCAATTCGTCACCTTCAATCATCCAAATGATTCCAATAAAAAGAAAGAATAGAATCGTATTTATTCCAAAATAGGTAAATTGATTGGTTTGTAAAATATTATTTATCCAAACGGAAAGTAAATAAGTTCCAATTCCTAAAATTAAGAAACCAAGCATTTTTCCGATTTGATAAGGCATTGGTAAATATTTTCTGCCAAACAGATAACTCAAAATCATCATTAGGCCATAGCATATAACTGTAGCCCAAGCAGAACCATGATAGCCAAATATTGGAATCCACCAGAGATTCAATAAAATGGTGACGATAGCTCCTGTTACTGAAATGTAAGCTCCAAACATGGTTCTATCTGAAATTTTATAACAAACAGAAAAATTGTAATACATACCTGAAAACAGATTAGCAATCAATAAAATTGGGACGACTGAAATTCCTACCCAATAGGTCTCTTGTCTTAAAAAAATCTGTTTAAAAAAATCGAGATATAAGGTGATGAAGAGAAAACCAACAATGCCAATAATGAAAAAGTATTTGGCTACATCAGCATAAGATTGGTAGGCTTCTTTTTTGTCTTTTTGTTTGAAAAAGAACGGCTCGGCACCAAAGCGAAAGGCTTGAGTAAAAAGGGCCAAAATCATGGCTAATTTATAATTTGCACCATAGACTCCCAATTGAGTTTGATTTTCTTCTATAGTTCCAGGAAGCAATTTTACCATGAAATTTCTATCGAACATTTCATTAATAACAAAAGAGATTCCAACAATAACCATGGGTAAAGAATAACCCATCATTTTTGACCATAAAGTTCTGTTTATCAGTAGTTTAAAGTTAGACCATTCAGGAAGTAAAAGAATGAAAACGACTAAACTTGCGATGATGTTTGCCAAGAAAATATAACCAATTCCAAAGTTAGGATCATAGATTTCATTGATGAAATTATGCATTACAGATAACCTTTCTGTTTCCAAAATTATGGGGCAATATTTTAGAAAAAAGAAAACCAAACCAAGCATGACAAAAATATTCGAAAGCTGAACGATTGCAAATCGAATCGGCCTTCCATCCAATCTTAGTTTTGCTTTCGGAATTTCATTTAAAACATCCAAAGAAAGAATACCAAGTGCGAAATAAACCAAATTTAATCGATCTGGAATTTCTTGAAAATCGGCGTAATAAGGTGCCAAAAAAAAGAATAGGCTTGTAAAAAATAGGGTAGTAATGACAATCGACGAAAGGCTAACATTAAAAACATCTCCTCGATTCAATGATTTATCTGTACCAAATCGAAAATAGGCCAGCTCCATGCGATAAGTGTAAATCACCATCGCGAAGGCAATTCCAGAAAAAAGTAAGGTTACAACGCCATATTCCGAAGGCGAAAAAATGTTGGTATAATAAGGAACTAAAACAAATCCTAAAATGCGCCCCAAAATAGAACTCACGCCATAAATTGCAGTCTCGCCAGCCAGTTTTTTTAAGGACATTTTGTTTTCTCTTTATTAGAAAATTTTGGCAAAGATAGTATGGTTCATTTACCAAATCAGAAAATCTAACTGAATAGTTATTTATTCATTTTATTATTTACTCATTTTAAATTTTCAAAATGTACTGTCAAAAAACTAACTTCGCACATCCGATAAAAATGAAATCGCACTAATTATAAATATTCCATTATTAAAAAAAATATGTAAACTGCCTGGCGCTCCAGGTTTTGAAACACGAATTCGTGACTTTATAAAAGAAGAAGCAACCCCTCTGGTTGATAAGGTCGAGATTGACTCCATGGGCAATTTGATTGCCATCAAAAAAGGAAAATCTAAGAAAAGAGTCATGGTTGCCGCTCACCTTGATGAGATTGGATTTATTACAACGCATATCGATGATGATGGATTTTTGAAATTCCATACATTAGGAGGTTTTGACCCAAAAACACTCACTGCCCAAAGAGTCATCGTTCACGGGAAAAAGGATTTGGTAGGTGTGATGGGTGCGAAACCAATACATGTCATGCAGCCAGACGAGCGAAATAAACCTGCGAAAATCGTTGATTATTTCATTGATTTAGGAATGGATAAAGAAGAGGTTGAAAAATACGTTTCAGTAGGAGATCCAGTAACACGCGAACGTGATTTAATTGAAATGGGAAATTGCGTCAATTCAAAATCTATTGACAATCGAGTTTCGGTTTATATTCTTTTAGAAACATTGAGAGCTCTGAAAGACAAAGAAGTTCCTTATGATATTTACGGTGTTTTCACCGTTCAAGAGGAAATTGGACTTCGGGGGGCTATCAATGCTGCCGGTCACATCAATCCAGATTTTGGATTAGGTTTGGACACGACCATTGCCTATGATTTGCCAGGGGCACAATCATTCGAAAAAATAACCTCTCTCGGAAAAGGAGCTGCTATAAAAATCATGGATGCCTCTACTATTTGTGATACTCGAATGGTTGCTTTTTTAAAAGATGTTGCCAATCGTCATGATATACCATGGCAGCCAGAAATCTTAACTGCAGGTGGAACTGATACGGCAGGTTTACAGCGATATGGAAAAGATGGGTCTATTGCTGGAGCAATTTCAATTCCTACCAGAAACCTGCATCAAGTGATTGAAATGGCAAACAAAGAAGACATTTTAGCTTGCACCAAATTACTTACTATGTCTTTGATTGAAATGGATAAGTGGAATTGGGTTTTGTAAATTCATAATTAGAAAAATATAAATTAGGTGTTGGGCAGCTTTAAGTTGTCCAACACTTTTTGGTTTATGGTGAGTATATGGATCATACTTTAGAGCTTGTTTAAATTTCCATTAATTAGTTGCAAGCGGTAAATTTCATTCTGAATTTTCCCGATGTAAAATCGGGACACGCGTTAAAAAGCCTTTGTGCTCTGGCATCAAGTAAACCCATGATGGTTAGGCACTGCCTACGTTTTTTGCCTCATTCAAAATAAAGTTTCCTCGCTTTCGCTCAATCATGGAATTTTAAACAAACTCTTAAAGATAATATTCACATTTCAGTTAATTTCAAATTAAAATTATTATTAATGTTTTAAACGATGAAATAATACTTTATTTTAAGGGAAAGTTACAAAACCAAATTACTTAACCCTTTAAATTTTTAGTTATGAAAAAGCTTAGAAATTTTCGCACAGTAGGTGCAATCGCCATCATCGTAATGGCCGCTTCCGCAATTTCAATGGCTAATATTTCAGACAGTGAAACAGAAGTAGATCCAGAACTATTGGCGCATATTTATTTTTGAACCATTCCTTAATTGATTGCACCCATTTGATTCAATATAGCACCAATTTTTAACCCTCGTTAATCGTTTTAAAATTTGATTGAATATAAAATGGGCTGTCTCGTGGGAGACAGCCCATTTTTCGTTTCTTTGCATTTTTTCTACGAGAAAATTACAAATGCGTTTACACTTTAATCTTTGTTTGGCGGTCGTTAGAACTTTAGAAAAGATTTTCCATGAAGGAGAATATGCAGATAAAGCTATCGAGCGAGTTTTGAAAACCGATAATCGGTGGGGCTCTCGTGATCGAGGCTTTATTGCCGAAACAACCTATGATATTGTCCGATATTTTCGTTGGCATGTTGAGATTGCGGGTGACCCTCGTGATTCTTTAACGGATTGGTGGGAGCTACTCGGGTGCTATCTTTATTTGAAAGATTATGAAATGCCCTCTTGGGACGTATTTCAAAATAATAAATATGGTCTTTGGAAAAAGCGAGCAGGTGAATTGAGAAACATTCGAAAACTGAGAGAATCTATTCCTGATTGGATAGATGAAATTGGTGAAAAAGAACTGGGTGACAAATGGGAGGATACGCTGCATCATCTAAACAAAAGAGCCAAAGTTGTTTTGCGTGTTAATACCTTAAAAGGTGACCAATCTGGACTCATAAAAGGTTTAAATAAAGAAGGTATTGAAGGAGATAAATTAGGTGAAAATTCGGTTACGCTAAAAAAACGAGCGAGTGTTTTTCGTACTAAACTATTTCAAAATGGATTTTTTGAAGTTCAAGATTATTCCTCCCAACAGGTTTCTGAATATTTAGAGGTAGAACCTGGAATGCGCGTTTTTGATGCATGCGCAGGGGCAGGTGGGAAGACGCTTCACTTGGCAGCTTTGATGCAAAATAAAGGTCAGATCATTGCCCTCGATAATGTAGAATGGAAATTGTTAGAACTTAAAAAACGTGCTAAACGTGCAGGTGCACACATCATAGAACGCCGTTGGATTGATTCTACAAAAGTCATCAAACGATTAAAAGAATCGGCGGATAGATTGTTGTTAGATGCTCCATGTTCGGGCTTAGGAGTCCTTCGTCGGAACCCAGACGCGAAATGGAAACTCACTCCTGAGTTTTTAGAAAACATCAAAAAGACGCAACGAGAAATCATCTCCAGCTATTCAAGAATGGTAAAGCCAGGTGGGAAAATGGTTTATGCAACTTGCTCCATTTTACCTTCTGAAAATCGCGAACAAGTCGATTGGTTTTTGAGCCAAAATGATCAATGGACTTTCGTAAAAGATAAATCCATTTTACCGCAAGATGAAGGATTTGATGGCTTTTACATGGCACTTTTAGAAAAGAAAGTAGCTGAATAAGTCTTGAAATATTAATCAATAAAAATGCGCTGTAGGAACTTTTTTAAATTTCCTCTACAACGCATTTTTTTTAAAAAACTCAAATCGAAAGGTTGTTTTTTCGGTTTTACTTACTCTTTTTTCACCACTTTTATAGTAAAGTCTATCACTTTGAAATAATAATTCGCTGCGTTCGAAGAACCTGATTTTCTTTTTCAAAAGCAACAAAATAAAGACCTTTTGCAAGATCTAAATCCATTTTCATCAATACCTCAATTTTATCATTTTGATAAATCTGATTTCCGATAGTATTGAATATTTTAATTTTATCTATTGTTTTAACATGTTTGCCAAGATCAATTTTGAATGTTCCGTTAGACGGATTTGGAAAAATTTCTAAATCAGTCAATTCGATTTCAGTATTACTGGATATGTCATTACATGGTAAACAACTCCATGCGCACATGTCATAATTTCCGACCCAATTATAAATCAAGTTAACATTAGAATCAAAAATTCCTAAATCATTTCCGGGGTTAACCCCGATTGAATTTGGAAGGTTGGCAAAAGGATCTGTTTGATTTTCGATTAAGTAAAGTTCTGAAGGGCAATCAGAAATTCTTTCAATTGTAAATAAAAGGGTCTCTTCCTCGTTTTTTAAGGTGATTTTTGGAAAATCTTGCACCAAACCAAAACTTAAGTAATCTTTTGTAGGATTTTCGATGGGCGCAAAAATACGAGCATTCGCATCCCAAGTGCCATGGACATTTTCCATTTGCCCAATTTCATAACCAGTTGGAATGACTAAAGTAATTTGTCCAGAACCAGTTATTGTGTTTGGAGATGGATTGATATTGTTTTGTGGTTTTACGTAAACTCCCCACTTGGTTGAGTCTGACATCAATTCAAGTTTCAGGTGCAATTGACCAAAAGCAGTATTAGAAAGGAATAGGAAAAAAAGGAATAAAGGTAAAAGTGTATTATCACTCATAGTGTAATCTAATTACGAGACCATGAGGGGTAGGATTTCTTTAAACCAAAAATAATGCCTTTTCTACTTTACGATTATGATCTGACTATCAATTACCGCATCATGTTTAGTAATTTTTAGAATATAAAGCCCTGATACTAATTTTGAAAGATATATTGTTCCTCTTTCTAAAAACTCATTTTTAATGATGAGACCTCCATAAAAATCGTAGAGTTCTGTTTTGAATTTTCCTTTTGTTTTTACGTTAAGAACACTTGAGGTGGGGTTGGGATAAACTTCAATTTTTTCTTTTGAAAAATCATTTGTATTTACGGTTAGGATGTTGCTGACGAAGGTTTTCTTTGAAACTTTTTGGCCAGATTCCATACCTCCGCAGAAATAATAGAAATTTCTTGGAAAGGTAGCAACTCCTCGATAGTCCATCTGAGCATAAAATGAATTGGGCAAGGACTCATTCAATTTTCCAGAGACTAAATCATAGGTAATGAAGGATTCGGTTGGTTCAACACCTCCGCTGTTATTGTAGGCGATTCCATCGTAATTGTAAGTAGTTTTCGAGCCACCAAACCAAATTGGCTTGTTATCTAATAAGGAAGCAGCAGATCTATATCTGATCGACAACGGATTGGACTCGGCACTCCAAGTAATATCTGTTGGGTCATTTGGATTGATGTATCCTTTTCTTAGAAAAGTTGAAGCTGGAAAACTTGAACCAATTCTTGCACCGCCGATATAATAAAGTGTATCTTCAGAAATGATTCCAGATGCGCCAAATGCTTTGAAAGTAGAACTATTCGGAACGGAGGTACCTATAGACCATTCATCGGTAGTTGGATTGTAAATTTGAACATCTCGGACATTAGTATTCTGACTCCAACCTGTTACACAAATTATTAAACTATCTTTCCAAACCACCTGCACATGATCATCCACTGGGACTGGCATTGGTTTCCCGTTTGGCTCATATTCGTTGGTTTCTGGGTTGTAAATGTGAACTTCATCGAGTGTCCGTTCATTTCCATTGGCGAAAACTTCGTAACCGCCAATGATGTAGATTTTATTTTTTACGGTGCTTGCGCCCGCTGCGATTCTTCCTGTCCCTGAGGGTAATTCGGCAATCGTTTCCCAGCTATCGGTTTCTGTATTATATCTAAAAGCTCTTTTGTGGATGCCATTCCATTGTTTGGTCGAGTCAATTCCTGAAAACGAATAGACGTGTGGTACTCCATTAACATAGGCGCCAGTGACCGCGTTGTTACTCACCGCTTCGGGCATGTCAGCCAAAATGAATTGGGCGTTTACATTGCAAAAATTGAATAGACTCAGAATGAAGATTAGGATGCGCATGTTTAATATTTTGATAGATTTGCGCACAAATTAGCAAATCGAAATGAATTCTATTTATAAAGACGTTTATCAATATTGTGAAAAGCATACAAGCAGACCAGATTCGGTTTTGTACGAGTTGGAACGAGAAACGTATTTGAAAATACTTTCTCCTCAAATGATTTCTGGACCAGTCCAAGGTAAGTTTTTGGAAATGGTCAGTGTTCTAATGCAACCAAAAAATATTTTAGAAATTGGAACATTCACAGGTTATGCGGCGATATGTTTAGCGCGCGGTTTGGCGCAAGGTGGCATCCTGCATACGATTGAGGTAAACCCTGAATTAGAGTGGATTTCAAGAAAGTATTTTGAAAAAGCGAATCTTTCCGATAAAATAAGTTTCCAAATTGGTGATGCTCGTGAAATCATTCCAACTATTGAAGTTGAATTTGATATTGTATTTATTGATGCCGCCAAATTTGACAATGACCTTTATTACGAAATGGTACTCTCGAAATTAAGAACAGGAGGATTGATTATGGTTGACAATGTACTTTGGAGTGGAAAAGTAGTCAGAAATGAGCAGGACAATGCAACTCAACTTATCATGGCATTTAATAAAAAAGTTGCAGCTGACAAGAGGGTAGAGACCGTCATTTTACCCCTGAGAGATGGATTGACCATGGTTAGAAAGTTAGGGTGACTATTTGAGCCACTTTTAGATTTCAATTAGAAATGTCATCTCTAAAAAAAAAATTTAGAGTTTATTCTAAAATAATTTGTACGAAATGCAGACACTTCTTTTTTTGCTACTTTTTGTTAAAAAATTGAACCGTCCGCGGCGGCGGATGCTTAAATTTTTTGCCTCAATTAGCGAAAAAATAAGCACTGATTGCTCTACAACTCATTTCAGAATAAACTCTATTAAGGAACGCTCAAAAAATAAACCCGATTTCAAAAAATTAGTGAAGGAAAAGTGATTGATAGTGAGGTTTTTCGAGCTAATTTTTTGAATTGAAGAGGGAAGTTATTTTTTGAGTAATACTAAATTGTTATTCAATTGGTCATTTTGCAACAATCATTTAACAATCAAAAAAATAGCCGTTTACAAACTATTCCCCCACCATTTCGCGCCAAGCTAAAACACCACCAACTAAGTTCAATACATTTTCAAAACCATTGGCAAGCATGTATTGTTGAGCTCGACCGCTGCGAGCACCAGAGCGACAGTGTAATATTATTTCTTTGGATTTAAATGCATCTAACTCACTTACTCGTTCTCCAAATTGGCTCAAAGGAATAAGCTTTGCTCCGATATTGTAGTCATCAAATTCGTTTTGTTCTCGCACATCCACGAGCACGAAATCTTCGTTGTTATCTAATTTTTGTTTGAGTTCTTGTACTGTGATGGTCATGTTTTTAAATTTTTTATAGTTCTTAGACAAATTCTGTGGTCAGGTCGAAGTGAACTTTGGACTGACTTAATCCACAGGATTTGTCTAAGAGCTTGTTTAAATTTCTATCAATTGGCTACAATTGGCTGAATAAGGCTAAAAACCACAGGCGATGCCTTAGCGTCGATGAGGATTTTTAACGCAATTCTTCAAAAATTGCGAGTTTTTGCAAAAGGCGCTCCAATATATTAAAATATCTAAATTCAAACAGTTTCTAATCTGTTTAGGATGGATAAAATAAAAAGTAATTATTTTTGAGTGGTATTTTTTCGATTATTCTTCGCTGCGAAAAAGCTGATTTTAACTCGATAAACTCTATTTTTCGCGCCTCGATTAATCAGAATTTTATAAACTCAACATTTTATAAAACCTAAAAATGGCAAGTTTTCTACTTTGAAATAATCGTTTTAACACCATGTGACTATGGTCAGAATTACGGAGGAACCTAATAACAATGGAACTGAAAGGCTCGCATTATCAAAGAGGAAAAAGAAATTTTTGCATTACAAACAAACTATTTCAGACCAAGTCTATGGTCTATTTAGGCATTTAAATTAAAAAAACATCAAGGCTTCTTCTTTGCAAACCTTTTCTTACTCGTATATTTGCCGATTCTCAAAACAAATATATGAGCAAGAAATCAGGAAAAAGTGTAGATATTAATCCTTCTGAACCAGAGAAGGATTTAGAAACGATTCAGCGAGAACTGGAAGAAAACAAAATTCTGAAAGAAGAAGAGTCCAAGGTAGATATTGAAATTGGGAAAAAACTCTACGATTATCAGGAAGCGGATATGATTCAGATTTTCGAACGATTCGAAAACTGTCCTGCTAATTATAATTTAATTTACCAACTTCCTACGGGAGGTGGTAAAACAGTAATTTTCTCCGAAATTGCTCGTCGTTACATCAAACAAAAGAAGAAAAAAGTATTAATTCTTACACACAGAATTGAGCTACTACGCCAGACATCTGGTATGCTAAGTGAGTTTGGTGTCACCAATAAAGTGATCAATAGTCAGGTTAAAGAATTAGAAGATCAAGGCGATTATATGTGCTTTGTTGCCATGGTGGAGACCCTCAATAATCGGATTCAGGACGGGAAGATGGACTTGGAAGAAATTGGGTTGATGATTGTGGATGAGGCACATTACAATTCCTTCAGAAAGCTTTTCAAATATTTTGAACACTGCTTTATTTTGGGGGTAACTGCAACTCCGTTGAGTTCTAACATAAAACTTCCGATGAAGGACATTTATGATGAACTTATCACTGGTACAACTATTACGGGTCTGATAGAAAAAGGATTTCTTGCGAGAGCAAACACTTATGTCTATAGTGTAAATGGTTTGACGAGTTTGAAAGTAGGAATCAATGGTGATTATACAGTTTCTTCCTCTGAGGTTTTTTACTCAAGCAACGTGATGCAAGGAAAACTTTTGGGTGCTTATGAGGAACGTGCGAAAGGAAAAAAAGTCCTTATATTCAATAATGGTATTAATACTTCCAAACAGGTATTTGTAACTTTTGCTTCCAAAGGTTATAAAATTCGCCATCTTGATAGTAACACACCAAAGCAAGCGAGAAAAGATATTTTGCTTTGGTTCAAAGCAACGCCAGATGCAATTTTGACTTCGGTTGGGATTTTGACTACTGGTTTTGATGAGCCAAGTATCAATACGATTATCATGAATCGGGCGACCAAATCGCCAACGCTTTATTACCAGATGATTGGTCGTGGCTCTCGTATTTTTAAAAACAAATCTACATTTGATGTAATCGACTTGGGTAATAATGTTGCTCGATTTGGTTTATGGGAAGCTGATGTCAACTGGCAGAAAATTTTCCGTTCACCTCAATATTATTTGGATTCGATTATTTCTGATGATGATATCGAAAGAGGCATAAGATATGAGATGCCAGATTCAATTCGAAAAGAATTTTCGAAAACAGAAAATGTAAAGTTTGACATTGAAGAGGTCGCAACAGAAGTGGCAAAGGCAGGTTTGAAAACCGAGGTCGTAATTGATCGCTCAATTGAGCAACATGTTCAAATGATTAAAGAAAATGCAACTGATTTTGCTCACTCATTGGTGCTTATTAGATTGTTGAGTGATGACATTGACGACCGCGTAAGGCGATATACTTACCAGTTGAGTAAATCCACCAAAAATTTCTTCAAGTGGGCCGTTGATGACTACAAGACAAGATTGAAAAGAGGAGTGATGAAGAAGTTTTAAGAACTTTTGGAAGTTGATTCACTTTCGATTCAATTCAACATGGGATAATTTTTTTACACTATTATGCGAATCTGGGGTTGAAATTTTCCATGGTGGCGCGTAGCCACAAAAATATTGGTAGTTGTAAGTAGAAAAAAGTTTCTTTGGCCCTTAGCGGCATCAACATTTGTTGTATAATGTTGTCGTCGTTACGCGCCAAAAAACAAAAAATTCTGAAACTCTAAATCATTTTTATCTTTAGTATTACTCAAAAAATAACTTCCCTCTTCAATTCAAAAAATTAGCTCGAAAAATCTCATTATCAATCACTTTTCCTTCACTAATTTTTTGAAATCGGGAACTTATTTTTTGAGCGTTCCTTAACTCCTGATTCGCATACTATTTTTATTCTAAACAATTTTGAAGATGATTTGTCTTATTTGCAAATGAAAGACTTGTTTTAACAACCAATTGTCCAACTCTGAAAAATTCTGAATTATGAAGGGGAAAAAAGGCATCGTTTGGTTTCGGCAAGATTTGAGGTTGCATGACAACGAAGCGTTACATGATGCATTAATGCATTGCGAAGAGATTATTCCAGTTTACGTTTTTGATGAAAGAGTTTTTAAAGGAAAGACCAAATTTGGCTTTCCCAAAACTGGTGTTCATCGAACTAATTTCATTATTGAAAGTATCGCTGAACTAAAACAAAATTTACAATCAAAAGGCAGTGACTTAATCATCCGAATCGGAAAACCAGAAGAGGAGATTTTTAAGATTGCAAGGGTTGAAAAGACCAGTTGGGTTTTTTGTAATAGAGAGAGAACCCACGAAGAGGTAAAAGTCCAAGATGATTTGGAAAAGAAACTTTGGTCTGTTGGTCAAGAAGTCCGTTTTTCGAGAGGAAAAATGCTTTTTTACACCGCGGATTTACCTTTTCCAGTAACGCATACGCCCGACAATTTTACTCATTTTAGAAAGGAAGTTGAAAAGTTTATTCCAATTCGCAAAACCTTAGATACTGAAAATAGTGAACTACCTACTTTAGATTTGCGGGTAGAAACAGGAACTGTTCCTAAATTGTCCGATTTTGGTTTTGAAAATAATTATAATCGAAATCCAAAAACATCTTTCCCTTTCAAAGGTGGTGAAAACCAAGGGTTAGCACATTTGAAAAATTACTTCTGGGAAAAGGAATTAGCAAAAACTTATAAAAAATCTCGAAACGGGATGGTTGGAACAGATTTTTCAACCAAATTTTCACCATGGCTGGCACACGGGTGTATTTCCCCAAAAGCTATTTATTGGGAATTGAAAAAATTCGAAAACGAAAAAGGCGCAAATGAATCTACTTATTGGATATTTTTTGAATTGATGTGGCGAGATTTTTTCCGATTAATGGGGAAGAAGCATGAGAATAATATTTTTAAGAAAGGAGGGCCAAAAGAAGTTGATTTAAACCCTTCAGAAGATATGAAACGGTTTAGAATTTGGGCAGAAGGACGCACTGGGATTCCATTCATTGACGCCAATATGATTGAGTTGAATGAAACTGGATTTATGTCCAACCGAGGGCGACAAAATGTTGCCAGTTTTCTTTGCCATGATTTGAATCTGAACTGGCAAATGGGAGCCGAATATTTCGAATCTCAACTAATTGATTACGACCCATGCAGCAATTATGGAAATTGGAATTATATTGCTGGAATCGGAAGCGATCCGCGTGAAAATCGAAAATTCAATGTGCTATCTCAAGCGATGCGATATGATGAAGAAGGTGCGTTTGTAAAACATTGGATTCCATCTTTAAAGGCTATTCCCGCAGAGTTGGTGCACAAACCATGGATGTTATCAGATGCCCAACAAAAAGATTTTCAATTAACTATTGGAAAAGAGTATCCTGCTGTGATTTTGACACTGACTTAATAGAGTCTGTTTTGATTTTTAACTTTTCACTGTAGGCCTTCTTTTTGTTTTTTACATCTTCGGTTAGCTCCTTATAGATTTTTTTTATTCGTTTTGGGTCAGTTCGTAAAATATCCATAGTCGCCTCAAAATCAACAGGATGCACTTGGTGAATTTCAAAAATCTGAGCAAAATATAACTCCTTTAAAGAATCCTTTTTCAATCCTACAATAGGCTGCATAGCCGCTTCCGCTATATGTACATCCAACAGGATTTTCTTCAATTTATCATCTTCAATTGGTAGAACAGCCTGTTTTTCTGTACAGGATTCCAAAACAAAAAAAGCCATTAGAAAAAAGAAAAAATAGGTGATTTTATTCATCGTAATATTTTAGAAACGCTAAATTACAGTTTGTTTGGTCTCAATTGTATAAATTTACAACTTCGACACAAAATTTAAGCAAACATACTGTGGAAGATAATATTCTAATAGATAAAATAGCCCGCGCTTTCAATGTTGAGCTCCCGCTTCGAGCCAATATGGAGGAATATTTAGACGTAATTTTACCTGCCATTCGTCAGCAAAGCGAAGACTTAAGAGAAGAAGAATTTTTTCTTGGAAAGGCTTGGTTAGAAATAAGAGACCAAGATGACTTTCACGAAGCGGTACTCCATTTTTTCAATCCAGAAGGAGAGTATCTACAATCAGTCGATGGAAATGTCCACAAAGGAATCTGGCGATATATGCCAGGTACCAATAAATTAATGATTGATCAATTGGCAGGAGGAGCAGCAATAAAAAGCGAACTTTTTGATTTAGCTTTTATGGATGATTACTTTTTTATTTTAAAAAAACACGGCAATCAAACGCGAAAAGGAATGGCCAAATATTTTGTTTTGGGTTACGAACCAGCAACAAGAGGTTTGGAATGGAGAGATGCGGTTGAGTTGCTTTTCAATAAATATCGAGATAACTCGGAGTTGTATCAATATATTATTTACATCATTGTTGCAATTATAGCATTCTTTATAATATTCTCAATACTATAAAAAAAGCTACTCCGTAACTCTACGAAGTAGCTTTTCAATATTTCAAACCTTCAAACAATGAGTAATGGATTTTTAAAAATAAATCCATTTATATAGACTTTTGTATAAACGTAAATAAACTATAAAATGCTGTCTGCTCAAAATGTTAAAATGTTACGGGTAGCTCTACATTTCGTCTTTATTGTGGTTTGAACAACTCTTTTGACTTTAAAATAACAATTCTTAATGGCGCAAAATCCACCACCATATCCAAAAAAATCAGGTTTTAGTATCGGCACACTAATGTTGTATATGCTTGTGATGGCGATTGCAGGAGCAATTGTGTACAACTATTATGTGAAAAATGTACAAGGATATACGATTGACCCAGAGGAGGTGACCCTGAGATATGTCGATAGTGATTTTAAAGTCAATATTGATGATGAAAATGCTTTGGCGATCATCTCCAATCCACGTCGTTATGAGAGAGAATTTAATGACTTAGTTTTTCAAATAAACTCTCAGTTGGTAAAGCATACTGCTAACCGAATGGGACTTCCAGATACGCTAAAACGTAAGGCGTTGGCAGAGTATAAATCCATTCATCCGTCTATCAAAGACCTTTATTTTAAAGACTTTGTTACCCTAAAAGATACTACCTCACAATTGTATCAGCAATGGTATAACAATGAATTGAAAAACGCAACAGATGCAATGAACATTGTTGCATCGAAGTACACTTGCTTTTTTATTAATAAGATTTTTGATACAGTTTTAAGAACAAAAGAAGGAACCGTTTTTATAAAAGGAAAAAAGATTGATACGCCTTGCGGCATTGCCTTGACGGAAGCCTTAGGACCAATGATAGAACGGATGAAAAAGAGGGCAGCCATTGATGATTTTACGAATAGCAAAGGGATGATGGAGGAAAAAGTAGAGAAAGCGGTTGCAGAATTGGCCACCATGGAAGTAAGAGATAGAAAAGGTTTAACCAAACAATTACAAACCAAAGTTTTCGGATTTGCCGTATCTTCTACTGACATGGAAGTTTCTGCAATAAGTATGATGAAAGTTGGTTTTAAATTAGATAGATATTTTGATGTTTCGTTAAGCGAAAAAAGGAAGCAAGTAATTGTAACTTTGTCCGAACCAGAAATTTTGAGTCATGAGGTTTATCCCAAATTTGATAAGCTGGATGTGGGTTGGCTAAGGGAAGTTGAAAATATTGAATTGAATAATAATATAAATGCCTTGCGTGCAGCTTTTCGTGAAGATGCGTTCGAGAGTGATATTTTTGATAAATCCAAAGCACAAGTTACCGAGTTAATGGAACTCTTATTGATGCCAGTCGTTAGTCAATTGAATGGTGCTTATAAATTAGTTGTCAGATTTAAAGAAACTGATTTACAGCCGTTGAATACTCCTTTGGAAACGATTAGAGAAGAAAAGTCAAAGGTATCAAGTGCAGGTTTAATTGAATTAGACAATTAGACGAAAATTTGCAAATGCACTTTGCAACAAAACAAGTCCTTAAATTAAAAAGTATAATTTCAGGACAAAAAATATAGAATTTTGAATTTTTACGATTTAGGTCTTAACGACGAAGTGTTGGATGGATTAGATGCAATGGGTTTTCATACACCTACACCGATTCAAGAAGAAGCTATCCCTATCGTTATAAAAGGGGATGATATCTTAGCCTGTGCCCAAACAGGAACTGGAAAAACGGCCGCATTTCTTTTGCCAGTTTTGGATTTACTGACCAATAAACCGGCCTCACAATCCATTGATGGTTTGATTTTAGTTCCAACGCGAGAGTTGGCAATCCAGATAGATCAACAAATAATGGGGTTGGCTTATTTTTGCAATGTTAGTTCTATTCCTATTTATGGAGGAAGAGACGGTAAATCTTTTGCGCAAGAAAAAAAGGCATTAACAAAAGGTGCGAACATCGTTGTTGCCACACCTGGCCGACTCAAAGCCCACCTCCAAATGGGTTATGTTAAAACGGATAAGTTAGAGTTTTTTATTTTGGATGAAGCAGATAGAATGCTGGATATGGGATTCGTAAACGATATAAAAGAAATCGTGAGTCACCTTCCAAAAAATAGACAAAACTTGATGTTTTCGGCGACGATGGCACCCAATATTCGAAAGTTTTCTTTGTCTATTTTGAAAAATCCAAAGCAAATTAATTTAGCGATTGCTAAACCTGCTGCCGGAATTTTGCAAGCGAAGTATGAAGTGGAAGATGAGAAAAAAGCAAAGTTAGTTCGTAGTTTACTTTACACTCAGAAGGATAAATTAGTTTTAATTTTCTCTTCAACTAAACTGGGATGTAAAAAAGTCGCTGCCGAACTTCGAGAGATTAAATTGGCAGTCGAAGAAATTCATTCAGACCAATCTCAGGATAAGCGGGAAGAAGTTTTAAGACAATATAAAAACGGAACCCTCAAAGTTTTAGTGGCAACAGATATTCTCTCAAGGGGAATTGATGTGAAAGGAATTGATTTAGTTATTAACGTAGATGTGCCACGCGAACCAGCCGATTACGTCCATAGAATTGGCCGTACTGCTCGTGCCGATACGAAAGGAATGGCCTTAACTTTGGTCAGTTCCAAAGACAAAAGAAAAATGGACGCCATCGAAAAGCTAATCGAACAAAAGATTAGATTGATGCCTTTACCTGAAGGCTTTGGTGGACCAGGAAGACCATCACAAGACAGTCGAGGTGGAGGTGGAAAAAGAGGAAATTACAGAGGTGGCGGAGGTCGAGGACATGGTGGTCGAAACAATAATAACAGAAGAAACGGTTCTTCCAACAAAGGAGGTAATCGAAGCTATCAGCAAAAAAAGAAATAATCCTTCATTTCTTTGTCCGATAAAACTTGAAGAATGGCTTTCTGTTCTTCTTCATTTGCAACCAGAATAATTAGTTGAGGATTTTTAAAATTTTGAAGATCCTCTTCTGATTGGAGTTGTTTTCCATAAATTTCTTTTCCTATCTTTTTTGAATTATTGGTCAGCCAATTGAATTCAATTTCTTTTTCTACTAAAGTTTGGGCGATTGCTTTCCCTTTTTTTCCTGCTCCCCAGATGATAAGCGGTTGTTTTTCTTTTCTATCAATTTCTAAAAAGTATTTGATTTTCAAATCTAAAAATCGATTGTCTGAATAGTTGG
>CALLVG010000143.1 GCA_938010715.1 uncultured Saprospiraceae bacterium | reverse complement strand
TGTATTTTTTTTTAATGTATTAGTCATTATTCTGAAATAGGTTGTAGCGTAATCAACACTTATATTGTTGCTAATTGAGGCAAAAATTGGCTCTATGTTGGATTGAATGGGTAGTGAATCAAATTTCAACTAAATTTGCTCCTGTGGTTCTCTGAACCATCACGTATTTTTATCAAATCTCCAGATTTGAGAAATTGTTATTCGATGCTTTTCAATTGACCTGAATTCCGCAAATCTGGAGATTTGCACTAATTCGTGACTGTTCAGAGAACAGCACAAGCAAATTCAGTTTGAATTTTTAGATTAACAAATATAGTAAAGTTGAAAAAATAACATTTCGATTTGAAGCGGTTCTTTTCCTGTTAGGCTTCGTTAAAAGCCTCGCCTAACAGAAAAATAACTCACTTCATTTTCGAAACTTTATTATTTCAACTTTATAGAATTTACTCACTTTCGCTCAATCATAGAATTTTAAACAAGCTTTTAGCAACAACTGAAAAGCCCTCAATAACCGAAGTTATTGAGGGCTTTTGCTGTGACTTATATTTCGTCTTACAATTGAGCTTCTAAAGCCGAAATAGAACTATAATCCAATATATTTTGAATAGAAGTTTTAGAAGGACTGAATTTTACTTTTGGAAGTACTTTGTATCCTTCTAAAAGGCTATCGTACTCGTTCCGTAAAATTGAATCTCCACAAAGTGCCTCTCTGATTACTTTAGTTTCTTCGAGAGAAGTCTCCTTGTAGATAAAACGAATTAAGTCATTTTGAGTAAAGGCTATTTTCATATAAATAAGAAAGTTTAAGGTTTAAATAAAGAAGTTGTTTGTTAAAATCGATACTATAACTACTATCAGTCGATAGTTAGTATTTGAGTGCGATTCTCCCACAAAATTTAACATTTTTTGAAATTTTTTAATATGAAGTTGTTTAAGATTTCATGATTTCGCGAAAGCGAGAAATTTTGTTCTGAATAGGGCAAAAACCACAGTCGATGCCTTAGCATCAATGAGACCTTCTTTCTATTTTTAGATTAGTCTAAATTTATTATTTTTGCAGTCTAAAAATTATTTTCAATGCTATCTTCTACCGAAGAAAATTATTTAAAGGCGATTTACAAAATATCTGAACGCGACAACAAAGCGGCGAGTACCAATGCTATTTCCAGTGAAATGAGCACTTCTGCCGCGTCTGTTTCGGATATGTTGCAACGCCTTTCTTCAAAAGGAATGACGCATTATGAAAAATATAAAGGCGTCACACTCACTGAACAAGGCAATCGAATTGCCACCAATTTGATTCGAAAACATCGATTGTGGGAAGTTTTTTTAGTTGAAAAACTAAATTTTACTTGGGATGAAGTACATGACATGGCGGAGCAATTGGAGCATATTCAATCGCCTGATTTAGTCAATCGACTTGACCAATTTTTGGAGTATCCCAAATTTGACCCACACGGAGATCCAATTCCTGATGCAGATGGAAATTTCACACATCGAAGACAAATTGAATTAACCAATTTGACAACAAAAGAATCAGGAACTTTGGTCGGCGTTCAGGAAGATTCCTCGACTTTTCTAAAATACCTTGATCAAATGGGTTTGAGCTTAGGAACCGAGTTGAAAGTTTTGGAGAAATTTGAGTTTGATGGTTCGGTCAAATTATTAGTTAACAACAAAGAACAAATTACGATTAGTAATAAAGTTTGTAAAAATCTTTTTGTAAAAAAATGAGAAATATTTTCACTCTAATTTTTGTGTTCGGAGCACTCTCTTTATTCGCTCAAAAGAAAAAAGTCGTTGCCACTGCTTCCATGATTGGAGATATGGCAGAAGTCCTTTCGGGCGGATTGTTGGATGTCCAAACGATTGTTCCGATTGGCGGAGACCCGCATTTGTATGAGCCGACACCCTCAGATGCATCGCTCGCAAATTCAGCGGATTTGATTTTGAAAAATGGACTAACTTTCGAAGGTTGGCTCAATGAATTAATTGCCAACTCAGGAACAAAAGCAAAAACTATTTTAGTTACGGAAGGCATTCAGCCAATCGAAAGCGCTATTTATCAAAATGCAACTGACCCGCATGCTTGGATGGATCTTTCTTTAGGAAAAAAATATGCAGAGAACATTGCCAAGGCACTCGGCGAGTTAGACCCTGAAAATAAAGAAGTCTATAATTTCAACTTAGAAATTTACCTCCAACAAATTGAAGAACTTGACAAATACATCTTGGAGCAAGTAAAAACGATTCCTGAACCTCAGCGAATTTTGATTACTTCTCACGATGCTTTTCAATACTATGGCCGTCGTTATGGTTTGAAATTAGAATCTGTTTTGGGTACCTCTACAGATGCAGAAGTACAAACTTCGGATATAGCAAATTTGCGGAAGGTGATAAAAGAAAGTAAAGTGCCAGCGGTTTTTATTGAAAGTACGATTAACCCTAAATTGCTTCAACAAATTGCGAGTGATTCAGATGTGAAAATTGGTGGAAAATTATTTGCTGATTCGATAGGTGGCAAAGACAGTGAAGCCCCTACTTATCTGAAAATGCTTCGATACAATACGGACGTGATTGTCGCTGCTTTAAAAGGAAACATTCCTACAGATTTAAAAGAAAATGAAACGCGTGGAACGAATTGGTTGTACTTCGGTTTGTTAGGTTTGGCTTTAATTTTAGGTTCTGTTTTTCTTTTTAATAAAATGCAGTAGAATTGATTGCGATGATTGTTTGATTGCTAAATTGTTAGCTGAAGCGACAATAACCATCAAACAATTTAAGCATCAAACCATCAAAAAAAAATTTAATATAGAACATCTTGAATTACTAAGTAGTCTGACAAAATTATGTTAGAAAAACTTTTTGAGCTATTTTTTCGTCAATCAAGGCATTTTTTCTTTGCATATCCGTTGATACGGAACTAAAAAATCACGAAGAGTGGCGGAAAAAGAGCCGAAAAGTTATTAAG
>CALLVG010000142.1 GCA_938010715.1 uncultured Saprospiraceae bacterium | reverse complement strand
GAGGAACGCTTCAATATTTGGTCACATGGTTTTGGGTGTTTGCTCAGTATCGTGGGAACGGTGCTTCTGTTGATGAAAGCAAGTCAATTTGATGACTATCGTTTTATCGTCAGTTCCAGTGTTTATGGGTTTAGTTTGATAATACTTTATGCCGCTTCTACGCTTTTTCATGGCACGAAAGATCAAGTGCTTCGTAATCGATTGAATATCTTTGATCATGCTGCCATCTTCGTTTTGATTGCTGGAACTTATACGCCTTTTACACTCATCACGCTCGAAGGTCAGACGGGTTGGATACTTTTTGGAACGGTTTGGTCTATTGCGATTTTGGGTGTTATTTTTAAATTATTCTTTACTGGAAAATACACGCGTCTTTCTATGTTCATGTATGTCTTGATGGGCTGGCTTATCCTTTTCGCTATCAATCCGTTGATGGAAAATCTTTCGGAACAAGGGTTGATTTGGTTGATGTCAGGTGGAATATTTTATTCAATTGGTGCTGTGTTTTTCAGTTGGCATAGTTTGAAATTCAACCATGGGATTTTTCATGTTTTTGTTTTGTTGGGTAGTTTTTGTCATTTTGTTTCTATCTATCAGTATGTGTTGTCTGTGAATTAGTTTTAAAAAAAATTAGCTTCACTAAGTCATGGTGCTATGAATTTTTGAAATAAGATTAACTACTTTCGCATCAAAATAAATTCTACAATTCTATGCGAAAAATATCTGCTGATTACATCTTCCCTGTTTCCAAAAAACCAATTCAAAATGGCGTCGTCGTTTTGGATGATAATGGAAAAATTCTTTCTGTTGATTCGAGAGAAGAGCATGACGAATCAAATTTAGAAATTTATAAAGGGGTTATTATTCCAGGTTTGATAAATACGCATTGTCACTTGGAATTGTCGCACATGAAAGGCGTTGCTCCAACGGGTACAGGACTCTTGCCGTTTTTGAATACAGTCGTTTCATATCGTGATGTAAAAGAGGAAGCCATTCAGAAAGCTATCGAAAAAGGAGACAAAGAAATGTATGACGGCGGCATCGTCGCAGTCGGTGATATTTCAAACAAAATAGATACGGCAGCGACCAAATCAAAAAGTCCGATTCGATATTACACTTTCGTGGAAATGTTTGATTTTATGCAGGATGATGCAGACTTCTTTTATCAGGGTTATAAAGCCGTTTACGATGAACAAAGTACAGATGGCGGCAATCGCAAATCAGCAGTGCCGCACGCGCCATACACGGTTTCAAAAACACTTTTCAAAAAAATAAATGCGCTCAATAAAAAGAAGTGTACGGTCAGTATTCACAATCAAGAAACGCAGCATGAAAACGACCTTTTCTTAAAGAAAAAAGGTGGCTTTTTAGACTTTTATAAAATGTTCAATTTCTCATTGAAAAAGTTTAAAAAGACAGGTAAAACCTCCATCCACTACGCACTCGAAAACATGGATCCAAAACATAGAACTTTGTTTGTGCATAATCCGCTCACCTCTCCCGAAGATCTCAAAACAGCAATGGAATGGAATCCTAAAAACACCTATTGGGCAACTTGTCCGAATGCAAATTTGTACATCGAAAATCAATTGCCAAATTATCAAATGTTCATCGACGCAAAAGCAAATGTGACGATTGGAACAGATAGTTTAACTTCAAACTGGCAGCTTTCCATTTTAGAAGAAATGAAAACGATTGCGCGTTTTCAATCTTATGTAGATTTTGAAACGTTGGTAAAATGGGCAACTTTAAATGGCGCAAAAGCTTTGGGTTTTGAAAAAGACTTAGGCAGTTTGGCTGTTGGCAAAACACCTGGAATTAACTTGATTAAAAATATGGGAAAGGGATTCGTTTTGAAAGGAAATAGTTCTATTAAGCGATTGGTTTAGAAGTGCTTACAAAATATTTGAAGTGATAAAAAAAAGGGCGCCCTAAAAGTTAGGGCGCCTCGTTCTTACGCTATTTTTTCTGAAAAGTCAGAAAGTATTTATTTTTAAAATAGGAATTTACCTATAAGTCATACCTAAGCGTTGTCCATCAACATATTTGACAACGAAAGCTCTTTTGAAAACATTTCTCTTTACAATTTTGAGCGCATCTTTTGCTTCATTCAAAGAAAAGAAATCTGCTAATAAAACTCGGTATAAACCTTTTTCAGAAATGTACTCTGTATCGTAACGCCCAAGGTATTGTAGATTTGCGAATTTTTGCTGCGATGGATCAAACTGTTTGTCTGCGATTAGTTGTATTTTATAATAAGTACCTTGGTGACGAGGCGCTCGACTACTATATTCCAAATTATCACGTTTGGAAGCACCTTTGACCACATAGGTAGATCCAGGATAAGCATTGAGCCTGGACGAGGAATTTGCACTAACCACTTCTGTATTAATATACAATGTCTCGTTGGCTTCATTTGCATTTTCATAAGAAGTTATGGGAGCGGTAGTTGTAATGACTTCGTTTGTCGTTACTTTTGAGGTCGGCGGTGCTGTTGTCGTTGGTTCAATATAAGTCGTCGTTGTTTGAGTTTCAACAGAAGAAGGAGAAGTATTTACTCTCGCCTTTTCAAAGTCAGTCACTACTTTTTTCTCTTCTACTACGATCGAATTATTTCTTTCAATGGTAATATTTTCGGTTAAGTATTTGCCGTATTTTGTATGGAATTGAACTTCGTTTTGATCAAACCCATCTTTCTTTGCTTCGATAGCATATTTGCGATCTGGCTCAACTGCAAATCGATATTTGCCGTCTTCAAAATATTTATTTTCGATCAAGCGCTTACCACCATTTTTGACAATTTCGTAAAGTGATAGGGTTACATTTTGCAAAGTCATATTGTCTTGGTCAGCAATGTTTCCCATAAGAAAAACTTCTTTTTTCTCATCGGCTACTGGAGTTGAAACAGTAGATTCTATGACTTCTTTTTTCGTAATTATGGGTTCTTTTTTTACGACTTCTTCAACAACTTCATTCCATTTTTCTGGAACGGCTTCAATATTTTCGGTTGGTGATATTGTTTTTGAAGTTTGAGTTATTGCTAATTCAGAAGCCGTATCAGTTGCTTTTGAAATGATTTTTGATTCAATTGGCTTGGGTTTCTCAGGAGCGATGTTTCGAGTTGAAGGAATATCCGTGTCGGTAATTTGATTGATTTCTTTTACTTCAAATTCAAAAATATCTTCGTGCGTTGTGATAAATTTATTTAAACCAAAAATACGATTGGATGCAAAAAATCCTCGATTAGAGTTTGGCGTTTTTGTATAATAATTATCGTCAGCAGTACTGTTGTATGGTAGTCCCAAATTTTGAAGGTCTGACCAAATGGATAACTGCCCAGTTGCTTTGAAAATGTCCTGCCCACCCATTGTTGGTTGACCGTTAGAACTGAAATATAGGTCGCCATTTTCAATATCATAAAAAGGCGTAATTTCATCACCGAGCGTATTGAGTTTGTTACCCAAATTGACTGGAAAAGTAAAATCAATTGAAGGGCTGTTGAGGTCGCGCGACGTGTACCACAAATCCATTCCACCAATTCCACCGTCTCTATTTGAAGAAAAATAAAGTATCTCTTTATCACCATCATGCACCACAAAAGGGTGGGTTGAAGTAGAGCCTGGTTTGTTTACATAATCATGCAATTTCTGTGGCGCAGACCAAGTGTTTCCTTGTTTTTTGATGACGTTGATATCACATCGAGTGGTCAGTCCTCCCCAATTTTCTTTTGACTCACATATCGTAAAATAGAATCGTTGCCCATCTGGCGAAAGCGAACCATTGCAAAAATGGATATCAGGCATTGGAGGAAATTGTTTGGGCAAAATTGCTTTATCCCAAACACCTTCATCGTTTCGCATCGTAAAATAGATACGTGCTTTGTTGGACATCGTAGAAGAAAAATAAAGAACTTTTTCGTTGAAAGGAATGGGTGCAAATTCTGTTTCGAGTGAATTGACTTGTTCACTCAAATGATAAATTTCAACCTGATTATTTCGAGGCGCCGAAGTCATTTTGATAGCTTCTTCACAACCTCTGATTTCCGCCTGAACAATTTCGTTCACCGTAGATTTGTCAGCGCCATTGTAGTTATTGATAAAATAAACGAACTCGCGACTTGCTTCATCAAATTTCTCTGATTGTTTCAAACTACGAGCATATCGCAATCCAGCCAAAGGGAATTTTTTTCGTTCATCCTTGATGTGGCGGTAAGCGGTGGCCGCTTTTTTATAATCTCGAGTGATGTAGTAACACTCGGCTGCTTTAGCTATGATGTCTTTCTTTTTTGTTTTTTTCCTAAAGGCTGCTTCGTAGTGTTCAGCAGCATCCGTATAAAGTGATTTTAAAAATAGCTCATCAGCTACTTTTAGATGTTGTCTCCAACTAATTTTAGATTGTGAAAATGCAGAAAAGGAAATCAATGAGATGAGAAAAACCAGGATATGTTTCATACAATGTTTTTAAACAATTCGGATATGGGAATAGTGTTCAAATATTTGGGAGCACAAAGAAACAACATATATTTTAATTTTTTATTTGAAATTCAGTTGTTTATCGTTAATAATACCCTTTCAACTACTTGTGGAAAATATTTATGCTCCATTTTTAATACTTTTTGAGCGATTTCTTCGGGTGTTTCGTTTCCGCTTAGTTTGCAGGCTGCTTTGAAGATATAACCACCTTCATCGTATTTTTCATTGACAAAATGAATCGTCAGACCTGATTCATGCTCACCTGCCGCTTTTACCGCTTTGTGAACATTCATACCGTACATGCCTTTCCCCCCATATTTGGGAAGCAGAGCGGGGTGAATGTTGATAACTCTTTTAGGAAAGGCTTTAATCAGAGAGGCAGGTACCAGCCACAGAAAACCAGCTAATACGATGAGGTCTATTTTTCGTTGTTTTAAAATATCAACTACTTCTTTACTTTCGTAAAAAGAAGCGCGATTGATAATCAAGGTATCTATACCATGACCCGCAGCCATGTCCAAAACCTTTGCGTTTTTTTTATTTGAAATAACGATATCAACAGAAATGTCGTCGTTAGATTGGAAATGTTCTATGATTTTTCGAGCGTTGCTTCCGGTACCAGAAGCAAAAATGGCTATTCGTTGCATATGAGAGATGTTGAAAATATAGGTAGGTGCCGTTTGCCATTTTTCAAAACTGTTCTACTATGCAGAGAGGATTCATGAATCCTCTCTACATATAGAACGGCAAAACATTGTTTATTACTACTTTACTCGATGCCATGTTTGTGTGCGGTAAAGACCTGTCCAATGCTTTCCTCTTACCATTAGCGCATCAGGTTTTCCACTTTCAAACCACATGCTGCAGCCATAATCTTTACCAGATGTAGGATCCATTATATTTCCTCCTTTCCAGTAATCTTTGTAAGGTGCCATGTTGTCAACGAGAATCATTCCCATCAAAGGTTTTCCTTTTTTGTCTCCTTTGCATTTGTCGCAAACTGTATCTTCTGGTTTTTGAAGAAGTTTTACAATTTTGGCAAAAAACTTACCGTCTTGCTCGTAGATTTCGAGGTGAGATTTTGCTTCTCCAGTGACATCATCAATGGTTTTCCAGATACCAGCAGGAGTGGTTTGAGCATTGATATTCCCTACGAAAGCAAAAGTCAATACCAATAGTAAACTCTTAAATGTATTCATTTTTTTAAATTTATTTTTTTATGAAAAGGTTGGGTAGATATATCGTTTTAAAGTCGAAAATATTTTAGTAAAGGTTACAAAAGTAGGAAGAAGAAGTTTATTAACAGCGAAATAAATTTTACTCCTACCTATTTCTATCCAAAGCTCTGTTTAAAGTCTTTTGCCAAAAGTAAACGAATATTTGTCTCCACAATTTCTCCCATAGAACGGCAATTATCAAATGCTTTGGTTTTGTGATGTTCGCCCAAATCCTTTCGTAACTTGATAACCTTGTCTTCCGTGGAAATGATGTCTTTGTTCATCACATCAAATAACCGACGAAGTCGATTGATAGAACTTTTAACACGTGTTGCTACCAAACTTCGCTCCTCCATTTGATATTGGCGAACGGTTTCTATTCCCATGTGTTTGATGCCCAAATCAATAATACCGTTGTTGTCTTTGAAATACTGCGGCATGTAAAAACTCTTCCAACCTTCATAAGATTGTTGGTCAAAATCAATAGCTCTAATTCGATATTGAGAAGCTTCTATATCGGGTGTGATGTCCACTACAAAATTATAAGATCGCATATCTCCCAACAAACGGATAAAGCATCGCTCATTAAATTTTACAAACTCTTTTGCAATCCGAATTTGATTAAACTCACTTTCATCCAAATGATGATCGATAAATAAATCACCTGGAATGCCCGCAATATGTTGCTCCACCAAAGTACCGCCTTTCACCAAGTATCGAAGACTATTTGGCGAAAGCAATTCTTCCAATTCTAAACCATAAACCCTTGACGCATCCCCTCTTTTCACATAAAAGTGATCGTAATTATCATTCAAGCCATTGATGATACGAATACGGAAGGGTTTTGAATTTCCGAAAGTGCAATAGTCGATTCTTGCAATCGTCAAATGCTCCATTACTTCGATGTCTCCATCTGTTTTCAGGAGCGCGTAAATGCCCTTTAATGCGGTATGGATTTCTTCTTCTTTCAACTTGTCATAAAAAACTGTCTCCCATAAAGTATCTTCACCATTCAAATCGAAGAGTGGAATCGCATTTGAGTGTTCCAACAAATCTTCGTATTGAAGTGGTAACTCCACCGCGCGGTTATAGCGTTTGAGATACCCCCTCAACTGTTCGTTGATAGGAAAAAACAACTTCTTTTTGGATGGCTTATTTAACTGCATAAAAAATATCACAATGAATTTACTGAATAGACTGCTCCTTCTTTTCCCAATTTTTCTTCTTCTGGGCTGTAATGTCTCAAAAAAAATAATAGAAGAGGTCGAACCCATCGATGTTTCTGTTAAAGTGGAAGATACGATTCGATTCGCATCCTACAATGTTTCGATGTTTAGAAATAGCGAAGGCGCTTTAGAAAATGAATTGATGAATCCGATTAGTCCTCAAGTGCAGCGCGTGGCTGCGGTCATTCAACAGGTTCGACCAGACGTCATCGCACTCATGGAATTTGATTTTGATAAAGACAGTAAAGCATTGGCTTCTTTCAAACATAATTTCCTCGAAATTTCTCAAAATGGAGGCGATACCATTGGGTACAAATATGCTTGTTCGATTAGTTCAAATACAGGCGTTTTGAGCATGGTAGATTTGAGCGGTGACAATCAGGTGAATCTACCAAATGATGCTTTTGGTTTTGGAAATTTCCCTGGTCAATATGCTTTTGCAATTCTTTCCAAGTATCCTTTTGATTTAGATAACTTTCGCACTTTTCAAGATTTTTTGTGGAAAGATATGCCGAATGCCAATCTTCCAACCAATACGGATGGCTCGTCTTATTATTCCCAAGAAGCATTGAATGTTTTCCGAGTTTCCTCGAAAAATCACATTGACCTTCCTATCATTTTACCAGATGGAGAACGGGTGCACATGATTTTGGCGCACCCTACCCCACCTGTTTTCGATGGCGCAGAAGATAGAAATGGAAAACGCAATCACGACGAAATCAAACTACTCGCCGATTTTATTTCGGATGCTAACTACTTGGTAGATGACAAAGGAAAACAAGGTGGCTTGGATAACAATGAGCATTTCGTCATCATGGGTGACTTGAATGCTGATCCAAACGATGGAGATAGTTTCAACGATGCGATTCAACAATTACTTGACCACCCGCGCGTCAATCAAGATATTGCAAATGGTTCTAAAATTCCATCAAGTGCTGGTGGTGCTGAACACAATCAGCAATCAGGTAATACAGGCGATCCCGCTCATGACACTGCCTTCTTTGGTTTGCGAATTGATTATGTATTGCCTTCCAATAGTTTTGATGTTTTAGATTCAGGTGTTTTTTGGCCCGCTGCTTCTGAGCCAAACCATATTTTGATTCAGGATGGTAGTGCTTCGGATCATCTTTGTGTTTGGGCGGATGTGGTGTTGCGATGAGTTTTTATTATAATATTGAATCAATATTGGAGCAAATAATCAGGTTGCATATTTAAAAGATGCGGAAGAAGAAATGGTTACCCTTCTCAGAGATACTTCTATTTCCTGCACATATTAGAGTTTATTCTGAAATAATTTGTATGTAATACAGACGCTTCTTTTTCCGCTACTTTTCCCCGATGTGAAATCGGGACACGCGTTAAAAAATAAGCACTGATTGCTCTACAACTCATTTCAGAACAAACTCTATTATTATTACTGGTTCACTTCCTACATGAGAATAATATTGTCTATCGCATCAACTTATAATCTGTTTGCCATATCTTCAATGAATTTTTAAAAGACCCATATTGAGGTGTTTTAAAAACTACCACTCACACCAACTTCCTCATAGAAATCACATTTCCCAAGTGCATCGCTTCATGCACATTATTAAAAATGATTGCATCCTCTGCTGAATTCAAAGTGATACCATAACTCGTTGGATAAGTATTAAAAGATTGGAAAACACCATCTGCAAAGTCCATTTCTGCTTGAGCAGGAGAGGTTGTCAATTGTTCTTTGATTGCGGCAATTTCTTCTGTTGAAACAGGGGCTTCTGGCTTAGTACCTTTTTTGTATTTCGCGATCCATTCATCAGAAACTTTCGGCGAAAGCCCTGACAATTTATAAGTGAGTAATTGTTGAGTAATCAAGATATGTCCCAAATGCCAAGCAAGGTTATTATTGAATCCTTCTGGGATTTTGTTGAGTTGTTCGGTTGATAAGCCATCCACCATTTTTAGGATGTTTTGGCGAGTGGTTTTTAGTACGTTGAAGTGATTTTGCATGATTTTTTATTTTTTTTTAATATTTTTTAATATTTTTTAATATTTTTTATTTGAATAAAACCATCGAGTATTGTGGATTTTCAGAATTAGTAAAACAAATTCAATTTAAAATTAAAACAATTTAATTACTTCAAAGCATTACTTAACTCCTGTGCTCCCAAATCCCCCTACTCCGCGCTTCGTATCAGATAACTCTTCCACTTCGATCAACTCCGCTTGTTCGTAACGAGCGATGACCATTTGAGCAATGCGCTCCCCTGGTTCAATGATTTGAGTTTCTTTAGAAAGATTGATCAGTATCACCTTGACTTCCCCTCGGTAGTCACTATCGATTGTACCTGGAGTATTGACAAGTGATAAGCCCTTTTTAACAGCGAGGCCGCTGCGAGGTCTCATTTGAGCTTCGTAACCTTGTGGCAATTCTATAGACAGGCCTGTGGGTACCATTATTCGTTCTAAGGTACTTAACGCTATAGATTCAGAAATATCAGCACGAATATCCATTCCCGCACTACCAGATGTTTCATATTTCGGCAATGCGTTTGCCGAACGATTGATGATTTTTACAGTCATTTTCTCAATTTTTGGCAAAGATGATAATTTTTTTTACCATCAGAATGAAGATGTTTAAATTTTAATCATCCTCAGAAAATTTGTTGCTTTGCAGAAACGTTGAAACATGTGTCCTTCCACAACCGTCATAAGAGCAACACAAAAACTACCTATAATGATGTTATCGATTCTATATCCACTTTTTGCGATTACTTCCTTTTTTAGTTGCAATTCGACTGCGCCTGTTCCTCATGAGGAAGAGGCATTTTCTATTACATTGCAGGAAGGTTATGAACTCCCTTATGAGTTTATGAATCCAGTAGATAGATTCGAATTAGATGATGTTTTAGGTGAAATCTCAGGTTTATCTCTTATTGGAAAAGAGAACCTCGCTGCAATTGAAGATGAGACAGGTGTCGTTTATATTTTAAATAAAAAAGGAAAGATAACGCGACAGTATGACTTTTTTCCGAAAGGAGATTTTGAAGGTGTTGAAATCGTAGGGGATAAAGTTTATGTTGTAAAAAGCAACGGTGACATCTACGATATCAAAAATATGGGTAAAGATGATCAGGATCTCAAAATTATTGAAACACCACTCAATAAAGCTGCAAATATCGAAGGTTTAGGATTTGATAAATCAAACAATAGATTGCTCCTTGCTGCTAAAGGTAAGATGGCAAAAGATTCAACTTTCAGCCGCTCAGTTTATGGTTTTGATTTGAAAACGGAGAAGTTAGCTGAAGAACCAGTTTTTACGATTGACTTGGCACAAGTTCAAGATTACCTCAACTCAGGTAAACCCGTCAAATATTTAGAAAAGATTTCTGAAAAACTCAATCCTGCTGAAGGTGGTTTCACCTTTGCGCCATCAGGCATTGCAGTGCATCCGATTACTAAAAATTATTACCTCATTTCTTCCGTCGGAAAAATGATGATGGTCATCAGCCCAAAAGGTGACATCATTCACATCGAAAAATTTAAAAAGAAAATTCACCAACAACCAGAAGGCATCTGTTTTGAAAAAGACGGCACTTTGTGGATTTCGAATGAAGGGAAAAATGGAGCGCCTACTTTGTTGCGCTATGAGTTTAAGCGATAGGTTACAAGTTGTAGGTTGAACGTTCAACCTACAACTTGTAATTTAATATTTTTACATCAATTTAAAAAAGGAACCCAACAACCAATTCGCATCCGATTTTATTAAAGTGTCCAGTGTGGAATCTGCTTTTTTTGAAAAGACTTGAAAGTCGTTAACTACTTTTGCAAACTCTTTCTCTTCATCAGAGGAGCCTTTTACGTCAGACAATTCTTCCAATACTTTTACTAAAGGATCTAATTCTTTTTTCTTTCGTTGAGTAGCGATGGCTTTGGCGATTTCCATCATATTTTTTTCAGCTACGAAAAATTCTTTACGTTCGCCTGGTTTCAATTCTTTATAAACCAATTCCCAATCCATGAGGGCACGTAAATTCATATTGGCGTTTCCTCTCGAAATTTTCAAACCCTCCATCACATCTTCTGCACTCATCGCTACTGGACTCAAAAGTAGAATCGCATGAATCTGCGCCATCGTTCGATTGATGCCCCATTGAGTACCCAATGTGCCCCATGCTTGAATGAACTTATCTCTTCCTTCTTGATATTCCATAATTGATTGTAAAGTTGAAAATTTGACGTTGAAGGCTGAAGGTTTATTCCAACTGTCAACAGCTTTTGATCGTTTGTGTTCAAAACTATTATTTCGGTATCTCTACAAATGGAGGTCTTTTTACCACCGCTTTCAATTCTTTTTTACGTGCCATGATAGTGATTTCCGTACCTGCTTTTGCGTATTCTTTTTTGACATAACCCATTCCGATTGGTTGATCAAGGGTTGGAGAAATAGTCCCAGAAGTTACGATTCCAATCTCCTCCCCTTCTGCATTTACAATTGGATAGTCGTGGCGCGGTGCACGACGGTCGCTCAAAACAAAGCCAACCAATTTGCGATCCGTTCCTTCTTCTCTTTGTTTTACAAAAATATCTCTACTTGTGAAATCGCCTTTTTTAGTTTTGGTAATCCAACCTAAACCTGCTTCAATTGGTGAAGTCGTGTCGTTGATATCATTTCCGTAAAGAGCAAAACCCATCTCAAGACGCAACGTATCACGTGCGCCCAAACCACATGGAGCGATATTGTAATCTTTGCCTGCCTCCATGACTGCATCCCACAATTTTTTCATGTCTTGATTGTCGCAATACAACTCAAACCCACCTGACCCCGTGTAACCTGTCGCCGAAATAATCACATTTTCAATACCTGCAAAAACACCTTTTTTGAAGGTGTAATATTTCATACCCGCCAAATCAACCTCCGTCAATGATTGCATTGCCTCATGTGCTTTTGGCCCTTGTACCGCCAACAATCCTGAACGGTATGAGATATTATGCATCTCTGCTTCGAAGGAATTATGCTTTTCGATCCAATCCCAATCTTTTTCAATATTAGAAGCATTCACCACAACCATGTAGGCTTTTTCACCTTCAGCACATTTATCTTCTGGCAAACGATAGACGAGCAAATCATCAACGATACCACCTTCATTGTTTGGCAAGCAGGAGTATTGCGCATCGCCAATTTCAAGTTTAGCGACGTTGTTACTCGTTACTTTTTGAAGTAAGTCAAACGCCTGTTTTCCTTTGATAATAAACTCACCCATGTGAGATACATCAAATACGCCGACGCCGTTTCTTACTGCCTCATGTTCTTCTCGGATGCCTGCGTAAGATATTGGCATATTATAACCTGCAAACTCCGCCATTCTGGCGCCAAGTCCGATGTGCGTATCTGTTAGTGGTGTGGATTTCATATAATTATTTTTTTTAATTTTTCAGTGCCATCTGCCGGCTTAAAGGCCGTCCGATGGTTATATTTTTTCAATTTACAAATGTACACGATTGTATCGATCGAACGGCTTTTAACTGACAGACCGCTTAAAAATCAACTTCTACTTTATCAATTTTATCACCTTCGACCAAATTATGGACAACGCCCATGCCTTTGGCAACTTTTCCAAAAATAGTGTAACGGCCATCGAGATGCGGAGTTGGCGAATGGGTAATAAAAAATTGGGTTCCTTCTGTATCCTTTCCGGCGGAAGCCATTCCAACATACCCCTCATCATTGTAATGTTTCATCGAAAACTCAGAACGAATCGAATAATCTAATGAACCATATCCGTCCCCTCTCGAACATCCTCCTTGCGCAACAAAATTGGAAACCACTCGATGAAAGTTTTTATTATTAAAAAATCTATCCCGCGAAAGTTTCGCAAAGTTAGCCACCGTGCCAGGTGCTTCTCCCACAAACAATTCGATTTGAATATCGCCTTTTGGTGTTTTGATAGTTGCCGTACTTTCATCTCCTGCACCACTCAAAACTTCCCATTTTATTGGGTTATTAAATTTTGGTCTTTTAGGTTTATACTTTGGCATCCAATTAATAAAATGAATGGTCGATTTCAGTTCATTGTAAGATTCCATTTGTGCTGGCAACTTCAGTTTAGCTAATGCAGTTTTTAGAAATGCCGTGCTATCAATAATTTCTCTGAAATTCATTTTTTCGTTTCTCAAAAGAATAGACGCCTCTGCCACTACCCCAGGGTCACCTGCCATGATTCCTTCTTGAATTGTCGCGGCAATATCTCTCCGAACACGTCGATTGCCTTCTCCAAAATATTTTTTAAATCGAGCTGGATTACAAATTTTTGCTAAAGCTCTAAAACCAGCCGTTCGAACAACTGGAAAATCGGATAGCAAAGTCTTTTCACTGATATAGCGATAATTCCAACCATACTCACCAAGTGCATTTAGTAGTGCTGCTTTTTCATAAGGATTTTTTGTAATCTCGAAATTTCTGCGCATTCGATAATTCAACTGCCCAATCGTTTCTTCCATGTAAACTGGTAGGTGACGCAAGGAAGCTTGATTCATCAAAACACTAACTTGCCAAGGCAAAGAATCTCTGGCGATTCGGCGATAATTATTGGCTTCACGCTCTATTCCATTTTCAATAAAATATCTGGCTGCCGTTGTCGCTACATGAATATTGGGATTTTTAAGAGAAGCTGCGATCATCGTTGAAACATCTTTATACTCATAATTACCGAGCGCTTTAATCATATTCATTTTCACTCGATAATCACGTTCTGAACTCAACAATCCAGTAAGTGCATCTTTTGCGACCTCCGTTTTGGTTCTTCCTAAAACGAGCGCCAATGCCATACGAACACGTTTATCTTTTTCTTTGGTAAAAACCCGAACTAATTCAGCTGCTTTTTCAGAAACATCAAGGTCTTTGAATCGAGCGAGATAATTGGCGGCCACAAATCGAGGCTCACTTGGATAAGCATCATTTGTTACCAACTCAACCATTCGTTCTGTTCCTTTTTCGGAAAATTGTTTTCGTAAACCAAATCTATAAATTCCGTAGGCTTGCCCTGTCAATAGTGCGGTATCGGTTGGCAAGTATGAAGTAATCGAAGATAAAGCTTCCAAAGATTTTTTGGTTCCGCACTTTCCAACCGCTTCCAAAATGGCCGAATTTGCTAACTCAAATTGACCAATTGTATCTTCCATATCAAATGCCTGAAAAAGTAGTACTTCTCCTTTTTTGCTACCAATTTGACCAATCGCAAAAGCAGCCGCAGCTCGCACTTCATCGAGCGGATCATTGAGCAAAGCCGCCAAACTATCGAGTGCTGTACTATCTTGAATGGAAGCAAAAGCCATTACCGCTGGATAGCGATAAGAAGGGTCTTCATTCCAAAAATACTGATACAAACTATCAGATTTTTGTTGATCCTGAAAAGTGTAAATTTTCTGGAGTCTTTTGTTTTGTACGTCCAAATTGATGTCGGTAAGAATCTTCTTCTCATACGGCACACATCTGGAAAACAAACTTACTAACACGAATAAAAAAAGCAGTTTCTTCATAGAAATATACTGACATGCAGTTTTGGTTTCAGTGCAAAAATAGTTTTCCTAATTCTAAAATTTCAATTATTTTTGAAAACCATCCATAAAAAGAAATTAGAACTATACTTTTGACAAAAAAATAGACCAAATTATGCCTATCAATTACACCGCTCGTGCTGCTGCTATGGAAGATGTTTCTAAATGGATGAAAATGACTTTTCACGTCCAAGATGAGTGGGGACTAATGAGTAAACTTTCGGATTTTGAACTTTTCCGAATAGGAAAGCAAAAGACCATTTTCAATCTTTTGGAATGGAAAGATGCGTTTATGGAGGAGCAGGTTTATATTTTTGATTATGCCTACACTCGTGGCAGCGGCAAGTCAAAAAAACGCCACTTACAAACGGTCTTTTTTATGAATTCTAAATTTTTGGGCCTTCCTGAATTTTTGATGAAACCCGAAACGTTTTTTCATAAAATAGGTCAATATCTCGGCCTGCAAGATGATATTGATTTTATTGAACATGAAAAATTTTCGGAACAATACCTTCTGCAAAGTGATGATGAGGCTCGCCTCCGCAGTTTGATGAACAAAGAAATTCTACACTTTTTTACCGTCGAGCAAAACTGGACCTTGGAAGGCATCGGCTACTTCATGGTTTTTTATAAAAATGATAGATTGCTTTCTCCTGCCACGGTGAAGCATTTTTATTCGAGAGGAATGGCGCTTTATGATCAGTTTAAGAATAAGTGATTGATGCAATTCATTATATTCAGGTTAACGCTTTTTGGAATTTTGAAAAAATGAATAATTTCTTTTTTTTAAAGAAAATTAAATTGTCAAATGACTCCAAAATTAAACTTCAAGGAAGCAGCTTTCGCAAACGAAAAGCTACCTACCTTTCCAGAAAGATACCCACCTTGCCGTTTTCCTAAATTGAAAAAATTAGGCTATTGCTGTTTCCTATTCAAAAGAAATATGTCGTAATTTATAGCGTAGAGGAAGGTTCTGTTTATATCATAGGAGTTGTACATTCAGGAAGATACCCAAAAGTTTTTGATGAGTTAAGTAGTCTAAGCACTACTCCTTTTTCAGTTGAATACTAAAAGTAGTTCCCTTCCCTACTTCCGATTGTTTGACGAAAATTTTACCGCTGTGGTATTCGTCAATAATTCGTTTGGCGAGTGAGAGGCCGAGTCCCCACCCTCTTTTTTTGGTAGAAAAACCAGGTTCAAAAACCCTTTTGAGTTTGGAAGGAGGTATTCCACTTCCTGTGTCGCTGAGTAAGACTTCTACTTTATTTCCAACTACATTTATTTTGGCAGAAATGGTTCCAATGCCTTTTTCAGTAGCATCAATGGAGTTGCGAATCAAGTTTTCAAAAACCCATTGCAGAAGGTGAGAATTGACAGCAACCATAATTGGTTCTTGATTTGGTTCTGGAAAATCAAAAACCATCTTGCGCGGTGCGCGACGTTGCATGTATCCACGAATGGCTTCCAATTCATCGTAAATATTAGACGGCACCAACTCAGGATCTGAGCCGATTTTAGAAAAACGATCGGCGATGAGTTCGAGGCGTTTTACGTCATTTCTGAGTTCAGTGACGATTTCATTAGTCTCCTCATCTTCAGGATTCATTTCTTTCAGGTAATCAATCCAACCGACGATGCCCATGATTGGAGTTCCTAACTGATGAGCCGTTTCTTTGGCCATTCCTACCCAAACCTGATCTTGCTCAGACCGCCGAGAAGCGGAGAAAAACAAATATCCTAATCCAATAAAAAAGGCAATTAACAAAAGTTGTAGAAATGGAAAAAACTCTAATAATTGGAGCAGCCGCGATTTTTTAAAATAAATATTTACGCCCTCCGCACCAGCGATTGGTTTTTGTCCACTTTTTTTTATTTGCTTCAGCTCTTCTTCTATATCAACATTTTCATCAAAATTGATGTGTCCGTCAATACCTCCTAATTGATTTTCAAGAATTACAGGAATGGTCGTATTGTCTCCCGTTATTTTGAGATGCAATGTAAAATCGCTCGTCTCAAATTCGAGGTCACTCTGCTGCTTTAGCACAAGAGCATATTGCTCAACTTTCTTTCGTTCTTCTTCAGAGAGTTTTTGAGTGAGGTAAACCGTGAAGTACGCAGAAATCCCAATAATGATGATGCCAAACAAGGCCAACCACCATTTCCACCAAGATTTTCTGGTATAAATATCCATCAAAAAAAGAGTAGTTTATTAGAAACACTCAAACATGAGTCATCCTGATTTTTGGTTAATAAGCCACGTAGTGGCGGCTCGGTTTGTAGAAAAACATTAAATATAACCAATTTAGGAGCGTAGCTCCGGCACCGTTAAAAGTTTGGTTTAATCATATTTCTACAAACGGTTTCGGGGCTAACGCCCCTTTATGCCTGAAAATTCGGGATGACTCATGTTTGAGCAATACTTAATACAATATAAGAACTCTATCCTTTATTCAGTGCTGCATCGCGTAATCTTTGAAGAAACGGAGACGCAAAAATAAAACTTTGAAGAAGCTCATTATCACTCCCCATCACTTCGCTTTTATTGCCTGTCCAAACCAATTGTCCCATGTACAACAGTGCAATATTATCACCGATACCCATCACAGAATTCATATCATGTGTATTGATAACGGTGGTGATGTTATTTTCGTATGTGATGTCTTTAATCAATTCGTCAATCAGCAGTGCTGTCTTTGGATCAAGCCCAGAGTTGGGTTCATCACAAAAAAGATACTTGGGATTTAGAACTATTGAGCGGGCAATTCCTACCCGTTTTTGCATTCCTCCCGAAATTTCTGACGGGTATTTGTCATTGCTTCCTTCGAGGTTTACTCTTTCCAATACTTTATCAACCTGCTGCCGTTTTTCTTTGGAAGTCATGTTCGTAAACATGTCCAACGGGAAGCGAATATTTTCTTCCGTCGTCAATGAGTCGAATAATGCAGAGCCTTGAAAAAGCATTCCAACATCCATTCTAATTTGACGAACTTCTTTTTTTCCTAAACTGGTAAAATCTACATCGCTATACCAAATTTTACCTTTAGTCGGTTGCATCAAACCAACCAGAAGTTTTAGAAAAACCGTTTTGCCAGCACCACTTCGCCCAATGATAAGATTGGTCTTACCAGCTTCAAAGGTGATCGAAATGTCTTTCAATACCTCATTCTCGTCAAACGATTTATATACATTTTCTGCTCTAATCATAGATTTGGTTGTTCAAAATTTGAATCAACTTAAAATGATTGTTGAATTGTTTGATTATTAAATGGTTAGCCTCATCACGAAAACCCTATAACTATTTGGTCATAAAACCATTTAATCAACCCGTCAAAATTACGGCAATAATATAATCTGCTAAAAGAATCAAAATATTACTGTAAACCACCGCTTGAGTACTTGCTTCTCCCAATTCCACACTTCCTCCTTTTACAAAATAGCCTTTATAACAAGAGACCGTTGTCAGCAAAAACGCAAACACCAAAGACTTTACGAACATCATGTTGACATTGTTGGGCAAAAAGAAGGAACGCGTGCCTCTCAAATATTCGCCACCTGTCAACTCTCCCGATCCAACACTCGCGATATATCCACCCAAAATCGCTACAAACGCAGAGAAGACTACCAACATTGGAATCACTACCAAAGCCGCTACTACTTTGGGCATTATCAAATAACCCGCAGTATTTACGCCCATGATTTCCATGGCATCGATGTGTTCTTTTTGGCGCATTCCACCAATTTCGGCAGCCATATTCGAACCTACTTTTCCAGCCAAAACCAAACAAGTAATCGTTGGTGCGGATTCAATAATCGCCAAATCTCTTACGATGTAACCAATATAGTACTTAGGAATCAACTGTCCATCCAACTGATATATAAATTGAATAGCAGCCACCGCACCCATAAAAACAGAAATCAAAACGACAATAACAATAGATCCAATACCGATATCATCCATCTGTCGAAGAATCTCTTTCCAATACATTGACCACTTTTCTGGTCGGTTAAAAGCATTGCGCATCAGCAACAAATACCTACCGAAGTGAAAAAGCAGTCTTTTAGGAGCTCTTAGAATAAAATCCATTAAAAGAGATAGTTTGAAGTAGCTGAAGTTTAGATCAAAAAACTTCATTATTTAAAATTAGGCGCGAAGGTATGATTAATTGATGAATGAGTAAAATCGAAAATCATAAACTCCAATTTCAAACCTTTGGATTTTTCTAATTTTGATTTAGCTTTGTGGCACTTTAGAAAAGCCTTAAGCAGCTATCGAATAAGCTGTTGAAATTCCACAAAAATATAACTTAAGAAATTATGTCAGATCACATAGAGAATGTCGGAGAGAAAGGATATTGTATGATGTATGCAATTATCGGTTTTTTGTTGTTTATGATTTTGTTGATTTCACTTTATCAATACAACGGTAAATTCCTCGGATAAAAAGGAAGTAGATTCTTCTTTTTCTAAAAATAGGGCTTCATGTAATGTGAAGCCCTATTTTTGTTTGTTCTTTAGTCAAAACCACCTCAACATCAGGCATTATAATTGAATAAAAGCCTTTTAAAGATAGACAGAACGAAAATTAAAATTACCTTCGCCGCCTTTTTCCAAAACTACATGCTGCGCCAAAACCACAATTTCAAAAAGAGCAGCTTTTTCTAAAAAAATTTAGTTGATCATTTCCTTTCCGGAAGCACTCTTCTGGGAAAACTTTAATATTATTTATCTTATGATAAAAAAGTATTTCAATCTATTTGATTTAAGTCAAAAAGTAGATTATAAAACAGAAATTCTTTCGGGTTTGACGGTGGCATTGGCTTTGATACCCGAAGCCGTTGCATTTGCATTGATTGCAGGACTTCCGCCTTTGACCGGTTTGTACGCAGCTTTCGTAATGGGTTTCGTAACCTCTATTTTAGGAGGACGACCTGGTATGATTTCTGGAGCAACTGGAGCCGTTGCCGTTGTTTTGGTAGCACTCGCACAGTCGCATGGCATTGAGTACATTTTTGCAACTGTTATACTTGCGGGTATCCTTCAAGCTTGTGCAGGTTTTCTTAAGATGGGAAAACTGATGCGTTTAGTACCCCACCCCGTCATATTTGGTTTTGTAAATGGGTTAGCCATCATCATCTTCATGTCTCAGTTCGAGCAATTCCAAACTTCGGATGGCGCTTGGTTGAGTGGCGAATCATTGTATCTTTTTTCTGGTTTGGTGGCATTGACGATGCTCATCATTTGGGGATTGCCGAAGTTGACCAAACTGGTTCCTTCTTCCTTGGTAGCCATTTTGACCATTTTCGGAATCGTTATCGGTTTTGGTATCGATACAAAAACGGTTGGAGACATGGCCTCGATTTCAGGTGGGTTCCCACCGTTTCACATTCCAAGCGTTCCATTTACTTTTGAAACATTGAAAATTATTTTTCCTTTTGCAGCAATTATGGCGGCAGTTGGATTGATAGAAAGTTTATTAACACTAAATATCATTGACGAAATTACGGAGACGCGTGGACGAGGAAATAAAGAAGCTGTTGCGCAAGGAATTGCCAATATCTGTTCTGGTTTCCTTTCGGGAATGGGTGGATGTGCAATGATTGGTCAAAGTTTGATTAATATTTCTGCTGGTGCAAGAGCTCGATTATCAGGGATTTTTGCTTCCGTGATGCTTTTGATTTTCATCATGTTTGGTGCAAATTTGATTGAGCAATTACCAATGGCAGCACTTACTGGCCTAATGATTATGGTCGCTATCGGAACCTTCGAATGGGCAAGTTTACGAACCATTAATAAAATGCCTAATTCAGATATTTTCGTCATGGCTATGGTTACGTTGGTAACGGCTGTACTTCATAATTTAGCATTGGCGGTAATTATCGGAGTGATTATTTCAGCGTTGGTTTTTGCTTGGGGAAATGCAACACGAATTCGCGCACGAAAGCATGTTGATGAAAATGGCGTGAAGCATTATGAAATATATGGCCCACTCTTTTTTGGTTCAACGACGCTGTTCAGCCAAAAATTCGATGTGCTAAATGACCCTAACGAAATCATTATCAGCTTCCGCGAAAGTAGAATTGTGGATATGTCTGCAATCGATGCATTGCATAAAATAACAGAGCGTTATTCGAAAGTTGGTAAAAAAGTTCATCTTACTTTTTTGAGTAAAGATTGTCGTCGTTTACTTGCTGATGCAGATGCGATTATTGATGTGAATCTTTTAGAAGATCCTACTTATAAATTGGTGATTGATAAGATGCCGAAGTTGCAGTAGATTTTTCAATTTGAATTCAAAAA
>CALLVG010000141.1 GCA_938010715.1 uncultured Saprospiraceae bacterium | reverse complement strand
CCATTAAACTTGAAATAACGGTTCCGACGCTACGCGCCTATCTTTCTTTTTTTTGAAATTTTTTTCTACCAACAGAGACGGTACTACGCGCCTTTCGAGGAGCATTTTATTAGAAAAAAACAAATCCAAAAGCAGATAATCTGTTGTCTAATACCCGTCGAATTGGGTTCGACGGTGCGTAGGCGCGTAGCGTCGATCCCGTTGGTAACATTGGAGAATTGGCAAGTAAAAAAGGCGCGTAGCGTCGTCACCATTAGAATAAATTTTTTCCTACGCTGAACGATTCTTGGAATTGTATTGATCTTTTACATTTGCTTCAATCCATTTTGCACACTCCTGGAAATCTTTAAAAACTCTATTTTCAGGAACTAAATCTGGAATAACCCCGAATTTTTCAATTAAAAATTTAGGTTGATCTTGTAATCCAACGAATAGCGATGTGATGTTTTTATTTTCTAAATCAATCAAAACATCTTCCATCGTAAAAAGCCCTGATTGATCAATATAAGGAACCCTGCTCATCCGTATGACGACATGCGAAGCGGTACTTGGAACCTGCGTACTCAAATCTTGAAAGTCGTTCGTGAACCCAAAAAACAATGGACCGTTCAAGTGTTTCACATATACTTCTTCGTTATATTTATTGGCAAGTACGGCTTCATCCAACCAGTATTTTTTATCTTCGGTGTGGTCTCTTAATTTTTTGATTTCAGATTCTTGAGCAGTGATGTCCGCCATCTTTTTCATAAAAATCAAAGCAGCCAATATCAATCCAATACCAACGGCGTAAACCAAATTCCAAAAAACAGACAATACCATTACGACCATCATTACAAAGATCTCTTCTTTTGGCATATTATTGAGTGCGCCCAATCCTTTGTAGTCCATCACGCCGATACCGACCGTAATCAAAATACCAGCTAAGACAGCTGCAGGAATCTTTGAGGCAACAGGCCCGAGTGCCAATAAAACAAAAAGCAACAAAACACCTGCAACCATACCTGAAAGTCGTGTTTTACCGCCCGAGTGAATGTTGACAACCGTTCTAATCGTTGCACCTGCACCTGGAATACCTCCAAACACAGCGGCAATACTATTTCCAATTCCTTGACCAATCAACTCCTGATTAGGATTGTGTTTGGTTTTGGTCATGTTGTCCGCAACCAAAGAAGTAAGCAACGAATCAATCGCCCCCAACATGGCCAAAGAGAAGGCCGAAAAAATATAAGGAGAAACTTGCGCCCAACTAAAATTAGTAAATATCTCTAACCTCGGCATCGGAAACCCAGCAGGAATTGTAGGAATCGATCGGTAGGTCAGCGTACCATTCATTTGTAAAATATAGGCACCAATTGAAACGACCAGCAAGGCGACCAAGGTGCTCGGCACCGCAGTTGTTATCCTTTTAAAACCATAAATGATAAATATGGTCAGAAGGGCAAGAAGCAACTCGGTATAATTGATATTTTGAAACGCATTGCCTAAAACGCGCAAGGCGCCAATCACACCTGAAGCATAATCGGCAGCCAGCGTTTTAGCTTCGATTATAATTTCTGCATCTGTAACTTGTGCCGTTCTTTTTAGTGTTTCTTGAACATCTTCTAAGACCAAAATTCCTTCTCCTGCTTCTTCTTTCAATATTTTGGCAAACAAAACTTCCTCTGCTTGCGGTTTGAATTTTTCAACCAAAGCGGTATCTTCTTTTGGGTAATATCCCAAAAATGGAAGAAGTTGTGTGATTAAAATAATAACCCCAATCGCCGTCATAAAACCAGAGACAACTGGGTAAGGAATGTATTTTATATAGCGTCCAACACCAATCAGTCCGAGGCCGACCAGTATCAACCCTGCCAAAAGAAATACGGTTAAAATTGCAGGTAATGCTTGTTCGATATCACCATTGTTAGACTGAACAATACCAGCGATGATGAGCATACTCACGGCAGTCATCGGGGCAGTTGGCCCAGAAATCTGTGTAGCGGTTCCACCAAATAGAGCAGCAAAAAAGGCAATAAAAATTGCTCCATAAAGTCCAGCGTCTGGTCCCAATCCTGAACTTAGTCCAAATGCTAATGCCAAAGGTAAGGCAACAATACCAGCAGTTAGACCGCCAAATAAGTCTCCTTTAATATTTGAAAATAAACCTGTTTGTTTCTCGTCAGCCATATCTGTTTTTTTATTAAAATGCTGAAATTCGTTCGTTTAAAAGTTCAGTTGCTTAATCAATCACAATATTATGAATTCTTGAACAACTTCATCATTTAGTATTACTCAAAAAATAACTTCCCTCTTCAATTCAAAAAATTAGCTCGAAAAACCTCATTATCAATCAATTTTCCTTCACTAATTTTTTGAAATCGGGAATTTATTTTTTGAGCGTTTCTTATACTTATAAATGATGCCAAAGAAAATTGTTCATCTCGCCAATTATAGTTATTTTTTACGAACGGATCTAATGCTCTTTTATCATTGCCGAAATATTGATAGTACAAATCTGGAGATTTGAAACACTACTGCATCGGTTCGGAGAACCTCGCAAGCAATCCATTTTTTTTACAAAAAAAATAGATTGCTCGTGTAGGTCTCTGACCTGTCACGAATATTTGCAAATCTCCAGATTTGAGTAATAATTATTGAAAAGTATAAAAACAAAAATCCCCCAGATTTTAAAAATCTGAGGGATTTACGAACTTATTATTTTCGGGCGGAACTGAAGTTTTGCTTACTTACATTTTAACGACACGTTTCGTTTGCTGTCCACTTTCCGTTTGTACTCTTATAAAATAAGCACCTTTCGGCAAACGATGACCTTCGAATTTTACTTGATGTTTTCCTTCTGAGAAAGTTTGATTGGTAATCACTTTCACCTCACTTCCGATAGCGTCAAAAACACTGATACGAACGTGCTCACGTTTGCTTTCAAACTCAATCGTCGTTACATTTTCGAATGGATTCGGAAAGGCGCTGAGTTTGATTTCAGTATCATCATAATTATCTGTCGAGGTTGGAGAACATAATTTGATGATTGGTAATTTTTGAAATTGACCGAGCAAAACATCTTCAACCGTCTGTTCATCTACCTCAAACCAATCGGTCAAAATCGAACCGTAAACAGAACGGAAATCATGTTGCATCGCAACACCTTCTTGGTTGTCCACATCTTCCGAAATTTCTGGATTATCACCAATCACCCCTGACTGCACACAGGAACCAAAAACCCAAAGTGGTGCAGCAGTTCCGTGGTCAGTTCCAAAACTGGCGTTGGAGCGAATACGTCTTCCGAACTCCGAGTAAGTCATCCCAACCACGCGTTGGTCCAATCCTAAATTTTTCAAATCATCTTGGAAAGAGTAGATGGCATCTGATAATTCTTTTAAAAGATCGGCATGATCGCCCATAGTGGTATCTCCTTCGTCAACCTGTTCGGCATGGGTGTCAAAGCCACCGAGGTTGACGACATATACTTTTGTTCTCAAACCTCCATTGATGAGTTTGGCAACGATTTTTAACTTTTGTGCCAACTCATTATCATCGGCATATTGAGTTGAGGAGTTACTTCCCAAGTCATCAGCGGTTTGGATGACCTCACCATATTCGTTGGTTTGCTGAATCGTTTTAGCAAGAAAATCTAATTTATCACTATAACATCCGGCAGCTATTTCGTTGTTGAGCGGCGTTGATAATTGAGCCAAATTGCTTGGGTTAGTGATAGCTAAACTGAAATTGCCCGCCATACCCTGACAAGTTTCTGAGACAGAAGAACCAATCGTAATTGCAAATGGATCTGGGCAATCGCTATTTGGAAATGCCTCTGGATAGTTTGGGAAATAGTTGTCAAAATATCGACCCAACCAACCAGTGGTTAAATAGTCTTCGGCTGCTGATGCCGTTTGCCAAATGTCAGTCGAACGGAAATGCGAACGGTTTTGATTTGGATAACCGACACTTTGTATGACGCTCAATTCGCCATTGTCATAGACTCTTTTGAGGTTTTCCATATTTGGATTGAAAGCCAACTTATCGGTTACTTCCAATAGTGAACTTTCTGGTAAAACGATATCAGGACGAACCATCGTCAATGCGCGATATTGGTCACGTGGAATGACACAATTCAGCCCATCGTTTCCTCCAGTGAGTTGAATCAAAACCAAAACTCTATCTGAATCTGGATTGATAAAATTTGAGAAAGCATTTTCGGCTACAGCCGTCACAGGCACCCCTCCCAATAATAATGGAACCGATGCAATTGAACTTCTTTTTATAAATGATCTTCTTTTCATGAGAAGCGTTTTTTTTATAGAATCAAGAAATAAGAGACGAGAAACAAGAAGTAAGACTTTAGAACGCTTTGACATCTTTCAGCGAAGCGGTCTTGTGTCTAACTTCTCAAAGCGAAGCGGTCTCATCAAATCAAATAAAACTCAGGCATTTTTAACATGGCTTCAATCATATTTGAGAGTTTGCCGAGGATTGCTTCGCGTTTGCCATTATTAGTTGGATCAGTCAGATACTCGTTGTACTCCAATGACCAAACGTAATATTGATTTCCTTGAATCAAGAAATCTGTCAAATATTCTAATTGATTTTGAGCAATCGGATAAGGGAAAAGCACCTTCGCCAAATCCTCGATCAAAGCATAAGGATCGCTTGGGTCTTCCATTTCTGCGATAGTCGCTAAAAAGTCAAACTCAAAACGAATTCTGTCACCGTTAATTCTAACATTGAATCCTCCGATTAAGTCTTCTGCAAACTCTTCTCTGAGAGGTAGGGAGACAGAATTTATCCAAGCATCATAATATTGAGGTCCTTGATAAAATGCCTTCCAACCAGCAACGGTAGGGTGATTAAAAATCTGCATATCGAAGTCCGCAGACTTTCTTGATAAATACAACCAACCTGCATAGTCCAGTTGATAGGTGCCAGTAGGTAATTTAAAATCAAGCGTACGAATAATTCTAAACATATGGTCTATCGGATGACTGACCATGCATCCTCGTATGCTTTCTTCATAAAAATACTCGCTACTCAAAAGTGCTTCGAGTGCTGGTTGTATTTCGTAATTATTATCACGAATCAAAGCGGCCATTGGCTCAATGATTTCTGCTTCTACAAATGAATCAATATTGGAACCTACAAACCAAATATGTAATCTTCGGCTGATAAAACGCGCTACTTCATCTTGTTCGAAGATAATGTCGATTACTTCTTTGTATTCTTGGTCTCCTGAATTTTTTATAACCCTGTTGCCAAATCTGTGAGAGAGTTGTTTGTCATCAAGGTCGTGACGACGTTCTACAAATTCAGAACCTACTCCATTAGGGGTATCGTTAGTATTGACCCAACCAGTTAGGGCACGCGCAATTTCGATCACATCATCTTCTGTAAAAGTTGTGTAATCACCAGGGCCAGCGATATCACCTTTTCCAATTGTAAATAATTCTAACAATTCACGAGCATAGTTCTCGTTAGGTGCTATTCGTGTGTTTTGTCTGCCGTTGAGATAAACAAGCATGGCCGGGTCAATGGTCATTGCTTCTGTTATTGTTTTGAAATTACCAGTTGCATTCTCACGGAAAGTATTCATGTACCAATACTCATATTGGTTACGAGCAACTTGTCCAACGACAAAATGGTTATGCCAAAAAAGCACCATTTTCTCTCTGATAGAAACGCCTCCATTCAACATCAAACCATATAGCCAAGCTCCGTTGGAGCGGTTTCGAGCACCGTTCAAGTTTTGGATATTACGAGCAGGAGGGATATTAACCCAAGTTTCACCAAGAGGGACGTTTGGGTCATTTTCAAAATCGAAATAGATCGGTTCGGTTGTCTCCTCTCTTTTGGTAAACAATTTTGCAATCGTACTGGCCAAGCCATCGTTTGCTGATTGTTTGATTTCTGCGTAAGTCGGACCGTACATGGTACGACCCAAAAGGTGTTTTGCGGTTGCCATATCCCAAGTGCCAGTATATGGAGACAAACTTGAAAGTAATGGGGGAGTGACAGTGGTTGTCTTTTTTGCAGTTTGTTTTTTGCCAAACATCACTGCGAGTGAGGAACGTCTATCCATAAAAAGTATTTTTTTTAGGTGGTGACTAATATTCGTTGGGGTTGCATTGGAGGAGTAAGGTATGGCCTTCTACCTGCAAATTTTATGCTTAGATGCAAAATAGTGTGACGGGTTTAATTGGACGACAATTTTTTATAGAAAATTCAAACAGCTTCCACGGTCATCGCGCTATATCTAATCGTTAGATTTTCTCACTTTTAAAACAAATGTATGTGGAATCTTCACTCCAAAATCACCATAAACATATTCGCGTTCGCCTGTCTCTTTCATATTTGGAAAACAATTCCACGGTGAGTAGTGATACTCTTTGAATGATTCGATGGATAGCTTTTGGCTGATAAATGCAGTGAAGATTTCTTGCAATGAATGTGGCCAAAAAAAAGAGCGACTTGGCATTTGTTCCCCACCATCGGTGTAGGTTCCTTCATCGTTATCTTCCTCTGGTTCCATATTTGGTTTCTCGAAATAGTCGTATCCAATTTTCTGTTTATCAAAATCAAACAAGTACAATGTCGGATGAAACTCCGCCAATACATAATGACCTCCTGGCTTGAGGTAGTGATTGATAATTTCGGCGTAAGCCACCAAATCGGGCAACCAACAAATCGCGCCAAACGATGCAAAAACAATATCAAATTGTCCCTCAATATGATCTCGAATATCATAGACATTCGCTTCTACAAATCGAACATCCAAGCCTAATTTTTTATTGTATGCTCTTCCTTTTTTGAGGGCTTCGCCAGAGAAATCGAGGGCGGTTACTTTCGCGCCCATACGCGCCAAACTCAATGAGTCTTGCCCAAAATGACATTGCAAATG
>CALLVG010000140.1 GCA_938010715.1 uncultured Saprospiraceae bacterium | reverse complement strand
CTAATGAGAAAAATTTTTCTCCTCCACTTTTTCTTACTTTTCTTTTCAGGAATTTCTTTTGGTCAAGTCCCAACTCAAGCTCAAGCAGAGCAAGAGTTGGAGAGCAGAGGTTTAGATAAAAATGAAGTCAGAAGACGGATGATGCTAAGAGGGTATGATATGGAAAGTATCGACCCAAACAACCCTGTCGAGTTATTAGAAGCAGAAGGAGCACTCCAAGATGTTATAGCGGAAATGGAAGCTGAAAAAAAAGCTGCTGCTAATGTTGCAGCTCAGAATAAAAAGCAAAATAAAGCTTCTACAAAGATAACTGAGAAACAAAAAGAAATAGGAAAAACTGCTGTTCAAACGAATTCAGATAATATTCAGAAAGCAGTAAAAGATGGTGCAACTATTGAAGAAGCGATTGCAGAAGAAGTATCTGATGCATTAGAGGGAACTTTACCTGAACCAACCACTTGGGGACAGCATATTTTTAGAAACAAGAGTATAAAATTGTATCGACAATCAGAGGATGTGAAACCGCCTGATTCCTATGTCTTGGGGGTTGGTGATTTTATAACGGTATCTATTTGGGGCCTATCCGAAGAGGATGTTGTTTTTGAAATTAACAAGGAGGGATATATCAAGCCTGTACGAATGGGTAGGATATATTTGAAAGGATTGACCTTGGAAAAGGCTAAAGTGAAAATCCAAAGTAAATTTTCAAATTACTATAAATTTAGGCCGCAGGACTTTGAATTGACACTAAACTTTTCAAGGACTATTAACATCAATATTTCTGGGGAAGCATTTTACACCGGTAGTTTTAATATCCCAGCTATCAACACTGCTTTCAATGCTTTGGTTGCTGCAGGTGGCCCTACCAATATAGGTTCTGTAAGGAACATTAAATTGTACAGAAACGGTCAAGAAATAAAGAAGATTGATATCTACAAATTTTTGTTGAATCCTGCAACTCAGGAAGAACTGTATTTAGAAGAGAATGATTTTATTCATATTCCGATTGCGGAAAAAGTTGTAACAATAAAAGGTGCAGTTAACAGGCCAACTCGATATGAACTTTTAGACGGCGAAAATTTAATTGATCTAGTTAAATATGCAGGAGGCCTAAAGGATGATGCACTTAGAGGTAATATTCAAATAAAAAGAATCCTTAATAATGAAGAAATAATTTTGGATGCGTCGTTGGATGACCTACAGGCGAAAAATGCTGACTTTGATTTGAAAACAAGTGATATTGTGACTATCAACACGATAAATAAAGGTATTCAAAATCAAGTTATGATATCCGGAGCAGTAGAGTTTGCGGGCAAGTATGCTTATTTTGACGGAATTCAGATTTCAGACCTTTTGAAGCGCGCAGTTTTAAAGGAAGAGGCCAGAGATGATATAGCGTATTTACAACGCTATAACCTTGATGGAACGGTACAATATGTAAAGGTAGAATTAGGGAAAATATTAGAAAATAGTAACGCGCCTGAAAATTTAAAACTTAAAAATAAGGATAGACTTATTGTTTATAATCAAGAAGATTTTGTCGAAAAGTACCAAATTTCAGTTGGTGGATTCGTAAAAGAACCAGGAACATTTCCTTATGATTCAGATGATAATTTGAGAATTCGAGATCTTATTTTGTTAGGTGGAGGTGTAGAGCCCAATGCAACACAATATGGATATATAAAAAGACTTGAACCTTCCAACAAAGAAGTAAAAGATTATATACGAGTAAATGTATCTGAGGCATTAGCGAATCCAGAATCTCGTGAGAATATTAAATTAGAACCTTATGATCAACTGACCATCTTTGATAATGAGAGTTTTACGGATGTTTTTAATGTAGAAATCAAAGGTGCAGTCAGGCGGCCAAATACTTACGAATTTGTAAATGGCATTCGAGTTAGTGATCTAATATTTCTCTCAAAAGGCTTGAAACAGGATGCAACGAATTTTGCTTATATCGAAAGAACAGATCCTGAAAACCTAAAAGCGATTGAATATTTGAGAGTTAATTTGGATGACGTGATGAGATCACCAGGAAGTGGAGGTGATATTAAACTGGCTCCTTTAGATAAATTGAAAGTCTATTCAAAACTTACCTATATTGATGATGCTTCAGTTTCGATATCTGGTTCTGTTAGAAACCCAGGAAAGTATAAATTTGATGAAACCTTGTTGTTAAAAGATATGATAATAATGGCAGGAGGATTAAAAATGGAAGCAGCAAAAAACAAGATTGATATATTTAGAATTGAGTTTGAAGAAAATAAACCTACTAAGACAGTTTACAAAGAAATAGAAGTTGACGAGAATCTTAATATTATCACTGCGGGTATGGAAAATTTTGCGCTAAATCCTTACGATCAAGTAGTGGTAAGAAATGTTCCTGATTTTGAATTCCAGAAATTTGTTACAATTAGAGGAGAGGTTTTTTATCCTGGGAATTATGCAATATTAGATGAAACTGAACCACTATCAAGTTTGGTAGGAAGGGCAGGGGACTTAACTGAATTTGCATTTCCAGAGGGAGCTACTCTATATAGGCCAAAAGATGGAGTAGGGTATGTTGTAATTGACTTAAAAGAGGCATTGAAGAGGAAAAGCTCAAACTGGAATATTTTGCTCAAAGACGGAGATGTTCTTGATATTCCGAAAGTAAAAGACCTTGTATCTATTACGGGAGCAACAAATGCAAGAGAATTTTACCCCGATAAAATAATAAATAATGGGAACAAAATAAATGTTCCGTATAACAATTGGAAACGTGCTCATAGTTATGTGAGGAAGCATGCAGGAGGAGTTGCCAAATCTGGAAGTAAAAAATTAATTACTGTAGAGCATCCAAATGGAGAGTTAAAAAAAGCCTTAGATTTTGGCTTGTTTTCTCTTACTCCAAGAGTAAGACCCGGCTCTGTAATTACGGTTGGTGCTAGGCCAAGAAAACAAATAGAGGAGAAAGAAGAAAAGAAAAAAGAGCAAGATTGGGATCAAGTGTTTGGAAAAACTATAACTCAGGTTACTTCTTTGTTGACGCTAATTTTACTCATCAGATCATTGGAATAATAAAATGGAA
>CALLVG010000139.1 GCA_938010715.1 uncultured Saprospiraceae bacterium | reverse complement strand
GGTCACGAAAGTTGTGGCGCCGTGACTGCTGCTATTGGCGGTGGTGACAATGGTCATAACTTGAATCATTTATTGTCACATGTAGCACCAGCCATTGCTAAATCAGAAGACAAATCAGTCAACGCAGTCGTGAAGAAAAACGCTGAAATGACTTGCGAAGAAATGGTGCACCGTTCACCAATCATGCGTGATGCAGTGGTGAATGGCGGTCTTAAAATCGTTCCTGCTTATTATAATTTGGGTAGTGGGAAAGTTGATTTTTTGAATGCGTAATTTGCTGTTGAATTAGATACCTAATAGCCGATACTTTAAGGGTTTCGGCTATTTTTTTTTCCAAAAATCCAAACAACCATCTCATTTCGTACAATGATCAGTAATTCAAATTCTTTATCAAAAATCATTCAAAATGAGAATCATCTTATTGTTATTTGCGGTCTTACTTTTTGCTGCTTGCAGCACCACTTCTATGATTGAAGTACCTGCCAACCAATCGGTTGACATCGAAACCAATGAATACAAAAATTCAAAAGTGAGGTTGAAAAATCGCTCTGCCAAAGGAATCAATGTAAAAGTGGTCGATAAAAATTCAGGTGAATTTATTAGCGGTTTTGGATTAGGAGCAGTGGGTAGCGCGCATGTTTCAGTCAAAGAAAATGGTCAACTAAAATTGATCAACACAACCGATAAAACCATCAAGGTTGGTTATACTGTCAAAGAAAATACCTACGTTTTAAAAGCAAAAAAAGCAATAGAACCAAACGAAAAGCCACAACCTGCAAAAAGAGGTTCAGTTCAAATTTACCTGACCAACGAATCAGCCAATTCAATTCCACTCATTATTCCATCTGTGATGAATCCAAATCTTTCGCCTTTTTCCAAAAGTGGAGTTGATTTGAAGATGGGGCAAAAGATATTTTTTAAAAATAAAAGAAAAAAATATTTGCTATTAGAAGTGGATGAATCTATAAAATCTGAGCAAACAATTGAAGTTTCTTCTTTAATCAAAAAACGGAAAAAGGAACTTGGATTTTAATTTTGAATCCAATGATTTTTGATCAAAAAAGGCGAAGCCACTAACTTTGACTTCGCCTCTTTTGACAAAAATTTAAACTTAGCAACAAGCCCCTGCATCTCCCGATCCATCTTCGCTAAACGGCATGTTTCCACCACAACCTTCAAAAATTCCATAATGCACATCCCAAGTGCCGAAGAATTCGAAGTGCTCTGCAAACCGCGTATCGTTGAGCATTTTGTAAGTGTTTCCACAAACAGTAATCATTTTTCCTTTTGGAAAATTGTGATGATCGTCGAGGTTGTAACTATTTGAATTGCCATCAATCGTCCCTTTGTATCTGACGGATTGGCCGTAATCTTCACAGTCATTTTCCAAACCATCCAATTTGAATAAACGGTAGGTCACGGAGAAAAATTTGAGGTCGCCAACTTTCTCTTGCACTTCGTCATTTTCAATCGTAATTGGATGATTTTCTACAGAACGTGGATCTGTGAAACCTGCATTTTTAGCAAATTTCAAAAAGTCATTCCAGTAAAGTGCGCCGCTCAGGCACTCACCCCAAAGGACAGGATCTTTTTGCAAATCTTCACTTATACGACGGTCACTATATACATCACTGAAGTACATTTCGCCACCCGGTTTGAGCAAACGAAAAGCATCTTCTAATACCTTTTGTTTGTTGAGTGCGAGATTGATAACGCAATTGGAAATGATGATATCAAAGCTTCCTTCTTCCAAATCCAACTGATCCAAGTGGTCAATATTTCCTTTTACGAATTTGACATTGGAACGTTTGTACCCAAATTTTTCGGTGTGATAATCAATGTATTTGTTGGCAACGTCAAGTTGCTCTTGAGTCATGTCCACTCCGACAACTTCGCCTTCCTGACCAACCAATTTGGATGCGATATAACAATCGCGACCACTACCAGATCCCAAATCCAAAATTTTTAAACCCTTCACCTGATATGGAATCGTCAAACCACAACCATAATATTTAGAAACCACTTCATCATGGATTTCTGCAATTGCTTCACGAATATGCTTGGGTGGTGCTTGAATCGTACAACAAGCATTGGTTTTTAAATCTTCACTTGTAGTTAATTCCTTTCCGTAATATTCTTTTACTTCCTCGTGCTTTACTGTCATTTTATATTTTTTTTACAAAGATTTATGCAAATGCAAATGCGAAGATCGCGAAATAGTTCGATTACAAATTGTCTTAATGATAACAAAGAACAAAATACAAACTTTTTTGCCAAGTGCTACTGCTTGGCTAACTTCTTCTCAAACAAAACATTAATCTCCTTTTCTGAGAAATCAAGCGTTATCGAGAATTCAGTTTTGATGGTGTCGAGCCAATCATTACCAAAGTGGACTTTCTTTTTCTCCACAATTTTCATCCCTTCTCGAATGGATATTTTGTTATTGAAAAGTCCAATTCTTCCATCTTTGGTATTCTTACCAACAAACCGATGATGGAAAAAATGTGATTTTGGATGGGTGGACATATAGTAGTTGGAGATCGATATATCTTCTTCACTAATCACCACGTTTTCAAAACTATATTGATTGGTCCACACCGTTTCGATTTGTCGTTGTATCATATACTGATGGTCGGCAAATTGAACGACCCGCATCATTCCATCTTTATCACTCACCGGAGAGGAGATATTGATGTCCAAAGGAATTCGAGTCATGAGTCCTCCAAAACCGACATCTGTGACATAAGTTTTTCCACCCAAATCAAGGATGTGTGCTAAGTGATTTCGCGGTGGCGTTCTTTTGGGATTGCTTAACCAAACTCGCCCCAAAACTGCCTTTGGCGCAAAACCCAAAGACCGTAATAACTCCCCATACAAGGTATTGAGTTCGAAACAGTAACCGCCTCGTTTTTTTGTAATCACTTTCTCAAAAAGATGCTCATAATCTAATGCAATAGTTCTACCGACGATGATGTCTAAATTCTCAAATGGAATGTTTTCCATGTGGTGCTCTTGTAGGTCGGTTAGTCCGGCTAAAGTAGGATTACAATCATCGAGTTTTAGTCTGCTTAGATATTGGGATATTTCGGGGTCTTTCATTTGTTTGGTGGATTTTTAACGTCCCCTGTTACACGTAGTAGAGGCGCATAACGGTTATTGCGGTTGTAGCTATTGCTCCATGCGGGCCTTATTTTTTTCTACAGATTTTCGATTTCTTCTTTTGTAAGACCTGTTGATTGAATGATTATTTCAATTGAAATTCCATTTTTTCTAAGCGCTCTTGCTATTTCAATATTTCTTTGATTTATTCCTTTTTCCATTCTATTTTCCATTCTCTTTTCCATTCCCTTTTCCAT
>CALLVG010000138.1 GCA_938010715.1 uncultured Saprospiraceae bacterium | reverse complement strand
CAATCCTTCTGGAATTTGTCTAAGCTTTCATGGTATTTTGGATGCGCATCAATTGTGATGTCTTTTTTATAATCAACAAAAGTTTCTGGAACATCAATTTGGATGTACCCACCTGCTTCGAAATCAAGTGTTTCTCCTTCTGGTAATTTTACGATAAACTCTTTGATGAAAGTTGCAACGTTATAGTTTGAAATAACTTCACACTCCCATTTTTTGATACCAAAAATCTCTTCTGGAATACTAACCTCCATGTCTTCACGTACTTTCACCTGACAGGACAAGCGCATGTTCTCCGCTGCTTCTTTACGTGAAATGTGATTCAACTCAGTTGGGAGAATTTCTCCACCACCTGCATCAACGTGACATTCGCACATCGCACAAGTTCCACCACCACCACATGCTGATGGAAGGAAGATATTTTTTTCAGACAAAGCAGTCAACAACGTTGCGCCCGGCTGTGTAATAATTGGATTTTCTGTATCACCATTGATAATGATTTTCACATCACCTTGAGGTACCAATTGTTTTCTTGCCCCAATCAGCATGAAAGACATTAGTAGTATCAATACACTAAAAAGCGCAACAGCAATTAAGATGTTCGTTAGTGTTTCAACAAAAATTAAAAAAAGAAGAATCATTTCTTAATGTTTAAATTATTTATGTCTTGAGAAGAAAAACAGTTTGCTTTTAGAACAGGAAATAACCATAAAGGTTGATTCAGATTCAAGATGCTAATTTTTTCTTCTGGTCTTTTTTATTGTCCTAAGGCTGCTGGGTCAATACCCATCAAACTCATAAATGCAATTCCCATCAAACCAGTCAAAATAAAGGCCATTCCCAATCCACGCAATGCTGGTGGAACGTTTGAGTAACGGATTTTTTCACGAATCGCAGCCAATGCTACAACTGCCAAAAACCAGCCAAAACCACCTCCGATTCCGAAAGCAACGGTTTCCATCATATTGTACTCACGTGATACCATAAAAAGTGAACCACCTAAGATTGCACAGTTTACCGTAATCAATGGTAGGAATATCCCCAGTGCGGTATAGAGGGCAGGTGAGAATTTTTCAATTACCATCTCTACTAACTGTACCATTGATGCGATTACGGCAATGAACATAATGAATCGTAGGAAAGTCAAATCCATTCCCATGATGTCTTCTGTCAAAAGGTATTCGTTGATCATCCAGTTAATCGGCATCGTAATCGCCAAAACGAAGATTACAGCCATTCCTAATCCGAACGCCGTTTTTACCGTTTTTGAAACTGCTAAGTAAGAACACATTCCGAAAAAGTAGGATAAAACCAGGTTTTCGATGAATGCGGTTTTAATAACTATATTTATAAAATCCATTGGAATTTTTTTTTCAAAAAAATAATGAAAATGAAAATTTCAAATGAAAATAAAAAAGCCACTTTGGCCAATTTTTCATTTTCATTTTTATTTTAATTTTTTACGAAACGTCAACCAATTTTGGATACATTGAACGTTGAATCCAAATCAATACACCAATCACTAAAAGTGCGGATGCTGGCAATACCATCAAGTTATTGTTAAAATATCCAGCGTCATAGAATGATTGTGGGAAAATTGCGAATCCTCCGATGGCACCTTTTCCTGTGATTTCACGGATAACGGCTACCAAAATCAAAATCGCACCGTACCCCAATCCGTTTCCGATACCATCTAAGAATGAACGCCAAGGTTTGTTTGCTAAAGCGAATGCTTCCAAACGTCCCATGATGATACAGTTTGTGATAATCAAACCGATGAATACAGATAATTGCTTATAAACTGGGTAACTGAATGCTTTCAAAACCAACTCTACGATTGTTACCAAAGTTGCGATAATTACCAACTGAACAATCATACGAATCTGCTTCGGAATATGATTTCTTACTAATGAAGTCGTCAAATTCGAAAACGCACAAACAAACACTACCGCAATGGACATTACCACAGATGGGTAAACTTGCGTCGTTACTGCCAATGCAGAACAAATACCCAATACTTGAACCGTAATCGGGTTATTGTCATTTAATGGATCCGTAATTAACTTTCGCTCCTTCTTGCCAAATAATGGCTCTTTTACTTGAGGAGTAGCTGTTGCTGTATCAGCCATATTGATTTATTTTTTTTTATTTTTTAAAACAAAGAATGGTTAAATTGTTTCGCCAGCCTCGGCTGGCTGATTATTAAATTGTTATCGTCTGAAAACCATTAAACAATCTAACAGTCAAACAATTTATTTTACTTCATTCCCATCTTAGTTTCAGATTTTAATTTATTCAAATATGGTTCGTAGAATTTTAACCAAACCCATACCATATCTCCAACGCCATCACCAGTAATTGTTGCACCAGAAATTCCATCAACCGAATTTGTATTCGGCTTTGCAGCTCCTTTTGCGACTTTCACTGGGTCATAATTTCCGTTAGAGTCGTAAAGTGTTTTTCCAATAAAATTGTATGAAAACTTTGGACTGTCTTTTATTTCAGCACCCAAACCTGGTGTTTCACCTTTATGGTCGAAAGAGGCACCAGCGATGGTGTTTAAATCACTCTCAACTGCGATGTTTCCCCAGATGTCATCCCAGAGTCCCTTTCCTCTCATTGACATGATGTAGAAAGTTTTCCCATCTCCTTTATATTTGAAAAATGGAAGTTGTCGGTCAGCTTCTGGCTTTTTACGCTCTTGCGCAAGGTCAATTTTAACCGCTGTGATATCGGTAAGCTTTTCGCCATCCATATCTAAAGAGACTTGCTCAATATTCTTTTCGAAAAGTGATAGTACTTCCTCGTCAGACATTTCACTCAATGGATTCGGTAAATAATCACCTACTGCTGCAAGAATTGCTCTTTTATTAAAAACCTCTTCCCCTTTCTTTGCCATTGGAGCAGTTGCGTAAAACAACCCAGCTAAAATGAAAGCTGAAATAAATGTCATTATAAGTGTAAAAGTAACTACGTATCTTGTTGACATAATTAATCTTAAATTTTGAATGAGCGACTATAAAGTCTTTCTCAAATTGATATTACTCAAAAATAATTTAATTAATGCTGTGGTTCTTTAACTAAAGTTGGCTCGGAAGTAACCGCATTTTCTAATGCTTTCTTCCCTCTTTTCATTCTTCTTGAAACGTTTGCATCCAATACCATGTGGTCAATTAATGGAGCAAATACATTCATGAAAAGAATCGCTAACATCCATCCTTCTGGATATGCTGGGTTCCAAACTCTAATGATCATACCGACCATTCCAATCATAAACCCATACACCCATTTTCCAGTATTGGTAGATGCCGCTGTTACAGGGTCAGTTGCCATAAATGCCATGGCAAACAAGAAACTACCCATATATATATGATAGTACCACGGAACGGTCATAAATGGTGATGTCCCCATCGCATTCATAACCAAACCAGTGAATAACAATACTA
>CALLVG010000137.1 GCA_938010715.1 uncultured Saprospiraceae bacterium | reverse complement strand
ATCAGCCAAAGCCAATGTCTCATTTTTATTTGAACTTCCAGTTCGCGATGTGTCTCTCAATAGAAAACACAGCCCAGCCCAACGCACTTTTTTCAAACATCTGACATACGCTGTCGCCATGTCCTCTTTGAGAGACATGGCTTGAACCAGAAGCATCTGTGATTTAAAACAATTCTTTGATTTGAATCTGAACTGTCGTTTCCAAACTATCAAATTCTACGATACCACTCTTTAGAATGGTGGTTTTCTCGTAATCTCCATTTTTAGGATTCACATAAATCTCAACCTGATTTTCTGGGATATTGACAATCCAATATTGAGGAATACCAGCGGTGGCATACATTTCTTTTTTAACTGTTTTATCTATCGGTAAAGTAGAATCAGAAACCTCAATCACCAATAAAACTTCTTTTGGAACTGGGTGACGGTCGCGATAGCGCGTTTTTCTATTTTTTAAAATAGCGATGTCTGGTTCTGGTTCTGAACTATTGTTAATAGAAATTGGTGCTTGTGAACGACACTCTGCTGTACGATTCAATTGATACAAAAATTCCTCAAACAGAAAATGTGTAATCGAAGTGTGCGAACTCTTTTGTGGGCTCATTTTGAAGATTTCTCCGTTCAGCAGTTCATAGCGTTGGTCATTGGACAGAATGCCTGTTTCTGCCATTTTGTAATAATCCGATACGGTAAACAATTGCCGATTTAGCTGAGCGGTCATGGTATGTTTTTTTACAAATTTAATAAAAAGTAAGGTCGAATCCCAATTAGGTTAAAATCACCTCTCTTTCTTAAAAAACAAAACCACTATGCAATTCCAAAAGTTTCATCCTAACTCACCTCCTCCTCAATAAACTCCAAGCCATACGCTTTCAACTCTTCCAAAACAGGATCGTAAACCTCTGGAGAAACAGGAAGACGAACGCCTGTTTGTTTCACTTCACCCAACATGACTCGTCTCACAAAAATACCGAGTGGAAGACCGACCAATTTTGACATGGCAGTGTTTTGAGCATCGTCTCCTTTCATCATTAAAGTTGATTGACGTTTTTTGGTTTTACCATTGAGTTTATATTCGAACTCGTGGCGCATGACGATCATGTCTTTATCTTTGGGCTTTAATCTCCATTTATCAATTATCAAATCTTGGAGAATGGTCGCCGGACTCGCATTGTCCAAATTGATTTTCTTTTTAGAAAACAGCCCTAACCAATCCAATTTATCCATGATTTCGGAATCTGGTTTTTCTCCTAAAAGTTTGGCGATTCTATCTTTGACAGAACCTGAACCTGGATCTACAAATGCTTCCATCAGTCCATGATATGTCAATTTATCTGAGTCAAGTATTGGATACGTCTCATCAGTTAAGCCGATTTGCACCAATGCTCCCCAAGCGTCACAAAACCCACGACGACGCATTGTTCCTCTTATGATATTTGGAATATTGGCTATTCCATAAACCTCTCTATACAAAAGTGAATCACGGTTTGGATAAACTTCAAACTCTCCTAAATCTTTAATTTTTATAACATCATAACTTTTAAAAATCCTTTGATATGGGATATATTTCAATTTACCATCTTCGAGGTATTGAGCGGTTCCTCGACCTGCCAAAACAACATTTCTTGGATTCCAAGTAATTTTATAACGCCATGGATTGTTATCACTTTCGGGGGCAACCAAGCCACCCGTGTAAGATCGAATACCCGTCAACTTACCGCCTGATGCCTGAATTTCATGAATTGTTTGCATCATCGACATGTGATCGATACCTGGGTCTAAACCCATTTCTGTCATAAAAATCAAATCACTTTGTCGCGCTTGATCGCTCAACTGATACATCTCCTTGGATAGGTAAGAGGCTGTAACCAAATGCTTTTTCAAACGAATACAATCATTGGCCACTTCCATGTGCAAATGAACGGGCAACAAGGAAACCACTAAATCGGCACGCTGTATCAAGTCTTTCCTATCATTGGGTTTGGTGACATCTAACCAAGTGGCAAGACCATTTGGACGTCCACCGACTTTTTGCTCAGCCAATTTCAAGTTGGCGTCAGCAACCGTCACTTGCCAGTTATTTTCGGGTGCGTGTTTGAGTAAATAATTGATAAGTGCAGTGGCAGAGCGTCCAGCCCCAATTACAAGAATACTATTCATGAATGATGGAGATTTAATGTTTTTCCTTGATAATTATTCAACGCAAATTTTCTTGCATCAATTTTGCATTAGAAGGGTTCTCGTTGCTTTTGTTAAATTAGAGGCGCGAATATCAACAGGTAATTATACAATTCCCAATTAAGGCTGAAAAAATTTCAATCGGAAGGGAAACATACAATGAGAAAAGAAACTGTCACATTCGATTTATCGGTTTATCAATCGATTGATCACCTACCCGAAGATTTCGGCAATTTATTGTTTGCTGCAATCGAAGCGTTGCCAAAGGCATACGCGCCCTACTCTACGTTCTACGTGGGAGCAGCGGTTTTGCTTCAAAATGGTAAAGTTATTACGGGTGCTAATTTTGAAAACGCTTCTTATCCTTTAGCTTTATGTGCAGAAAGAGTCGCTTTAGCGGCAGCAGCTTCTCAATTTCCTGGTGTAAGAGTAAAAGCAATTGCAGTTACTGCCAAAAATCCAAAAAAAGCAATTGCTAAACCCATTCCTCCATGCGGTGCCTGCCGTCAAGTCATTTCTGAAATCGAACACATTCATAAACGAAACATCCGTATGATTTTAGGTTCTGAAACGGGTGAAATTTATGTTTTAGATTCAGCTTCCTATCTACTTCCTTTTTCTTTCGATGGTGATTTTTTGTAGAAAAACAAAGACAAACGGTTTTGAGGCAGTCTCGTAAAACCTAATAGACTTTATTCGTTGCCCTACAAACTATTTCAGAACTCCCATTTTTTTAAAATTGTAAACTCAATCACACACCGTTTGGCATTCGCCAGCCGCGTTTTTTTATGTGTTCTCATTAAATAAATGATGCGCTGCGCGCTTTCATATCGTTAACAAAAACAACAAGACATCAATTCGAAATTCTATAAAGTCTATTGCTCAAAACAATTAATTTTTTATTTCATACAAAAATTTAATAAATAAGAAATAAATATAATATTTGCCTTTTAAAATTTAAATTAACACCAAAGACATACTAATTTAAAAACAGGCACCGTTTGAGTGCCTGACTAATTTTCTCACTAAAAAAAATATACCTATGAAGAAGATGATTCCGGTATTATGCCTATCTGTTTTTTGCTTTTCAATTTTATTCACTAGTTGTAAAAAAGATGAAGAACCTGTCATTGAACTTACCACTGCTGAAAAGATTTTAGGAACTTGGAAAATGGCCGCTGCGACCATCGATCCACCTCAATTTACCACAGGAGATGACTACATGGCTACCTTAGACGAATGCGAAACAGACAATACTTTCACTTATGAAGAGGGCACTACAATGAAAATAGATGAGGGGGCTACAAAATGCAACGCAAACACTTTACAAACACAGGTTGGAACCTATGCCTTCAATCCAGAAGAAACTATTTTAAGTACAAATATCAATGGCCAAGAGCTTTCCTCAAATATCATAGAATTGACCCAAACTCAATTGGTCACTTCTCGCAAAGAACAATCCAATGGTCAAGAGGTAACTTTGACATTCACATATTCTAAACAAGAGTAGTATTGAAAAAGCGTCAATGATATACCTTTGTTTTTGTGACTTTTATTCACAAACATATTGATCAATAAAACATTGATAATAAATCATTTTCACTTATAATTTGTCTTTAATTAATATTAAAAACCGATTAGCAACTTATGCTAATCGGTTTTTCTTTTTTGCATCAAAAAGCTTTAACATTTAGTACCCTAAACTGGGTATAATTCATATTAAAAGAAACATTAATAGTCTGAAAACGAACAACTTATTATTTACCAAACTATCTTTATTTGACGCCAGATTTGCAAAATTTATGCTTTAAAAAAAAGTCGAGCAGCTTTGCAATTCTATTTTTATAACAAATTACAATCACACTTACAAAAACACAAGAATGAACTTGAACAGACCCCCTGCTCTGTCCTTTTCAATTTTATGTGCGTTGGTTTTAGGGTGTATTCCTTTGCTTGCACAAAATTTTGAACAATCTTTTGGAACTGGATATCCAATCTTTTCTGAAAAACTTGCGGACGGTAATTTTCTTCACGTAGCCGATTCTTCTGGCGAATTACTCAACTTTATTTCTGACGAAAATGGGCAATTAATTGCTCAGATTGGCACAATGGGTACCTACGCTGGTGATGTTCCTCACCTGACCAAAACACCAGACGGCTCTTTTATTTTTTTGGACAACAACCAAATAAAAAAGTACGCTCTGCAAGGTAATCTTTTGAGTACTACCAATTTGGTGGCCGCCTCCGCCAGATTTGAATTTAAAGAAACTTATGGCGTTGGCCAATTGCTCAACTCCCGAGGATATTTACTCATCGGAGAAGAACGCACTACCAAAATGACCAATTTTTTATTTTTAAACATCAATGGAGATCTCATTCATAATATCCCGCTGACTGATGTTTTGCCAAGTTCTCAACTCAAAGCTGCAAAATTGACGACCAATTTCAACGCTGGCTTTTTAGTTGAAATGGTTTTTACAGATGGCAATGCAGAAGTATATTCTTTGGGACAAATCAGCCCGGATGGAAAAGTTGATTGGATCCAATCCAACCTAAATTCGTTCACCCATTCCATTTCATTACAAAATATCTCTGCTCATAAAAACGGGCCGATTGCAACAGTCAATCTTACAGATAAAGCTGACCCAAACAAAGGGTATTCTCAATTCATTGCCTATGATCAAATGGGTGCAAACCGTTTTGTGAAATCAATTCCTGATTCTGCAACTACTGACCTTTGGGTAAGAGGTATCGCGACGATTGCGAATGATGACGATAGTTATTTATTGGCTTATGAAACGAATAGAAACTCCAATACTTCTGCAAATGAAATTGGTTTGTACTATGAAAGTATTGATTTGGAAGGAACCACACAGTGGAATACTTTTGACGATACTAAGTCCATCAATGCGATTAGTAATGCTAATTTGAGAACTAATATTTTGCAAAAAAGTGATGGTTGCTTTTCAGTTATTGCCGCGAAAGATGACCAATTATGGATTTTTCAACCGCCAACACCAAATTGTGCTCCTTCTTCCAAGGACTCTATAGATTTGACGGTAAGGCTCACAGCCGATACTCGAACGCCAGGAATTTACCAAAATGTATCCATTACATTTTCTGTCGCAAATACTGGAGGTGGCGTTGCTCGCAATATTATTGCAAGTCTTCCTTTGCCTGCTGATTTGGCGGTAACTGGCCTCCAAGTGCCCTCTGGAAATTACAATACCATGAACGGCGAATGGCGAATTCCAGAAATTGCACCAAATGAATTGATTGAAATGAAATTGGAATTATTCACTTTGACGATGGACCCAATTTTAATATTTGGACAAGTCTTGGTAACTAATTTACCCGATACAGATTCTAAACCGAACAATAATACAGACCGCGCACCGAAGGAAGATGATGAAACTTCATTATTACTAAACCCTTCGGCGGGTACGCCTGACTTATTGATTGAAAATGTCGCTTCTGTTTATAAATATTATGCAGACAGTACCAATACAATCACTTACGATTTGCGCAACCGAGGCACTTCTCCCGTTTTAGGAGACTATGAAGTTGGCGTATTTTTATCGGTAGATGATTTTTTGGATGATAGAGACATGCCCATCGGTCAGCTCAGTGCATCGGATACACCAATTGGCGTTTTGAACGGATTGATGACTTCTGTGAAAATGCCTTCTGGCATCATGGCAGGCAACTATTACCTTATTTTAAAAGCTGATAATCAGAATATCATTCAAGAGCAAAATGAGTCTAATAATATTTTAGTACAAAATATTTTGGTTGAAGCGCCTCCAAGGGCAACGATTGACAAACCAGATCTTGAAGTTAATATTTCAGCCGTTTCAACAACCTACAACATTTATGTACCAATGGAAATTACCATCACGGTTACTAATGCTGGAGGAAGACCTGCTCGTGATATCATCGTTGCGTTTCCTTTTCCTGAAGCAACTGCTTTTGTGGAAAGTTCGGTCAGTACAGGCACTTTTAATAATATTTTAAAACATTGGGATATTGAAGAAGTCGCTCCGGGTGAAACGCATATTTTATCGGTTACTATTTTTCCATTGGAAAATTCAAAACCGATTCCGCTTTTTGCGCAGGTTACACAAGCATTCCCTGAAGATTACGATAGTACGCCGGGCAACGCAGAGTGTTGTACCGTAAAAGAAGATGATGAATCGTCCATCACGATTGTGCCAGCGGTCAATTTTAGAAATGCTACTTCAAAGCCAGACATTTACAATAAAACATTGTCGATTTTGAGAACCTACCCAAACCCAGTAGTAGATTTAATGAATATCGATGCTTATTCCAACCAAGAAAAGATTGAATTTTTGATAGTCAATGCTCAAGGTCAAGTCGTCAAAAACGGCTGGGTTTCGGGCACTAAATTGCAAACTTGGACCTTTGGTCTATCTGAATTAAAAAGTGGTTTTTACTCCTTACTATTTAGAACAAACGCCAAAATTGAGAAAGTGCCATTTGTAAAAATGGAGCCGTGATACCACTTTTTACTCTTAAGCATTACAGCCCCGAAGGTTACTTCGGGGCTTTTTGATTTTGGTTGAAAAGTTGGATGTTTTAAGTTGGAAATTCTAAGAACGGCTTGCTTACTTTTAACCGACAATTCTCAATAAATAAATTCACTTTGCTCGTGCTGTTCTCTGAACCGTCACGTAATAAATTACAAATCTCCAGATTTGCGTAATTTTTTAAACTGGAAATGAGTAAATGCAAAAATGATTAAATAAGACGCTATTGTTCGAAATTTTACAACTCGGCAAGTTGTTGGTGTCTATTTAATCATTTCAAATTTATTCATTTTATCATTATTCAATTAGATCGCAACTTGAATTACTTAACTATCTTTGCCCATCACCTTCACTACAAAACACTAAATTTTTGAAATTAGCAACCGTCATAAATTCACTCCGAAATTTTAGAAAATGGCATCGATTGGTAGGCCTGAGCATTGCTTTATTCTTACTTGTGAGTGCAGTGACTGGTTTTTTATTAGGTTGGAAAAAGGACATCGCTTTGATTCAACCCCCTACTCAAAAAGGGGTGACCAAAGAACTCGCCGAGTGGAAATCTATGGATGAATTGGCGCAATTGGCGCAATCACATTTCACAACCGCTTTTCCCAATGAAACTCCTAATTTCATTGATAGAATTGATGTTCGACCTTCAAAAGGAATTGCAAAAGTCCTTTTTAAAAATGGCTGGTGGGAAGTTCAGATTGACGGCAAAACTGGACAAATCCTTTCTACAGGTCGAAGGCACAGCGACTGGATCGAGCAACTGCATGATGGGAGCCTCATTTCAGATGGCTTTAAATTATTCGCAATGAATTTTTTGGGTATTGGCGCCTTCTTTATTGTTTGTAGTGGATTTTGGCTTTGGTTGGGGCCTATCAAATTTAGAGATATGAAAAGAGAATCTACTTCTTCTCACAAATAACACATAAAATTTTATTTAAAGTAATGGCATACCTTTTGGATTAACTTGCCATGAAGTTGTTTAAGAATTCATGATTTCGCGAAAGTGAGGAAATTTCATTTTGAATAAGGCAAAAACCACAGTCGATGCCTTAGTATCGGCTATGATTTTTAACGCAATTCAGAATAAAATTTATCGCTTGCAGCCAAATGAATTTCCAAACAACTTCCATAACATGAGCTAAATTTTTTCTATATGAACAGTCAAAAAGCTATTTCTACTTTTTATAAAACTATAAAAAAGAGTCCTTTCTTTTTTATGTCTATTTTCTTCTTATCGACTGGTTGCCTTAACGATAGCCTCAGAGATATTGATGGAATAATTGCCACTCCTGAATACGCTGTTCCAGTTGGAAAAGCCACTTTTCAAATTGAAAACTTCATTTCTGAAGATTCAATTTTTGATGTAGGCGCAGATGGTTTATTGGCTATCAAATATCGACAAGACAGTGTTGTTTCACTTTCAGCTACAGATTTCCTGGCTGACTTTGGGGATTTGTGGGATGCGAATTATAGCGAAGAAAAAACAATTGGAACTGCTAATATTCCAAATATTACTGAAACGGGGATGTTTTACTTGCAAGCTTTGGTTGATGAAATCCCTGACCAAACCACTCGCGAATTTTTCCAAAGAAATAATGGTAATAATGTACCACTTCCCCCTTTTGAACAGAATGTCAATTTTGATATTGGCATCCCAGTTTTCGAAGAATTTCAAAAAATTACTTTAAAAAAAGGAACGCTAAAGTTTGATGCCATCAACACTTTTCCATTTGATTTAGAAGATGTTACGTTTCAAGTTTGGGACAATGTCTCGGGTACTTTGATTGGAAGTGTTCACAGCGACCTTTTGAGGTCAGGTGAAATATTTGAAGAAGATATAATTTTGGATGGAAAAACGATTCATAATTCAGTTTTCGTAAGACTTTTAAAATTCAAAAGCCCTGGCTCAACCACCCCAGTCTTGATAAATCTAATGGATCGCATCAACACCCGTATGGAATTGGTTGGTCTTCAAATCCAATCTGGAACGCTGCGCGTTGCGCCCATCGAATTTGCCGCAGTCTCTGATATGGTTGAAGTGCAAACTGACAATAATGTTAAGCTAAAATCAGCCTCTATCAAATCTGGAAAACTAAATTATAGCTTTCAGTCTGCACTTGATATTCCTGTAAATTTAATTTTAGAATTACCTTCTGCTATCAAGAATGGCTCGCCCTTAAAAGATACTTTCAACATTATGAATGGTAGTTTGAATGGCACTATTGACATCCGAGATTACATTGTTAATTTTGGAATGGACAATACACAGCCTTACAATATGTTGCCAATTAGTTTAAAAACATTGACACCAGGTTCTGGTCAAGATTTCATCACTTTTGATGAGGATGATTTGCTGAAAGTAGATTTTCAATTGGAAGATGTTTCTATCAATGATTTTTTAGGTAATGCGGGAACTTATGTTCAAACATTGGACTCTTCCTCTTTAGATTTTGGAATCGACTTTTCTGAATTAGAAACAGAAACACAAGCCGCATTTTTTGACAATCCAAAAATTGAGGTTTTTTATTCCAACAGTTTTGGAATACCAATGGAAGCCGATTTAAACATCAATGGCAAAGGAAATTTTGGTGGCAACGAATCGTTGAATCCATCCACTTTTACTTTAGAATTTCCTACTATTCAACAAATCGGAGAATCTATCAATGGTTCTTATATCATTGACAAAACCAATTCTAATATTGTAAATTTCCTATCCATCTACCCAACTGCGGTCAATTACGGAGGGACAGTGACCGTTAATCCAAATTCTAATAGTGATTTAAATAACCATATTTCTTTAGAAAGTAAAATCATAGCGGGCATTGATATCAATCTTCCTTTGAAATTCAAAACTTCTCTTTTGAGTTTTAAAGACACCTTGTCAACCGAACCAATTACCGACGAATTACCTGAAATGGTAGAGTCGATTCAATTGGTTTTGGACTACGTAAATGATTTACCTTTTAATACCAAAATAGATTTGATCAGTAGCCGCCTTGATAGCGAAACTATCGTATTCCAAGATTTAGAAATTAAAGGTGCCAACGTAAATACTGATGGCCAAAGAATTGAATCGACAACAGATAGAGTGACTTTGGACTTGACTAAACAGCAGATAGAAGTCTTATTGCTTAATGATGTTTTGGTTATGAACGTTCGAGTTTCGACAGTCAATGAAGGCAATACCGAAGTTGGCATTTACACTACCGACGGCCTTGAGATTGGCGTTTCAGCATTGGTCAAACTAAGAATTCAAGAATAGTACAAAACCCCATTAGCAATGAAAAATATACTCTTTACAATATTTGTCTTAACGGCAAATTTATCATTTGGACAGATTGATATGGTCGCTTTTGGCTCCCGTGCAGCAGTGGTCACCAATATGTACAATCCAGCTATTCCTCTCGAAGGAGAGCTTTGTTTTAACCTCCCACTTCTAACGGCCCATAGCCTTACGGCGAACTCTACTTTTTCACCTGAAGATGCGATTACGATTCAGGAAGGTACTCAATATATCGACATCAGAAAATTGGTTTCAAATTTAGAAGATGAAAATATTATCAATGTAAAATTTGATTCTGATCCTTTTTATTTCGGTTTTCATACCCAAAACAATAAAGGCTTTTTGTCTTTTGGATATGGACACTTTTTCGAAATAAACACCAATTTATCTCGAAACATTTTGACTTATCTTGGAGAAGGGAATGCTCAATTTATTGATCAAACAATCAATCTTGATGACGAAAATTTTGGCTTGATGCATTATCAAAAAGTCTATGCCGGCTATGCACATCATATCAATTCTAAAATTTCAATAGGTGGCCGTTTCAATCTATATTCTGGTTTCAATAATTTTGAACTTCGATCCTTAGACGCTTCTATTTTCACAGATGGAAATTCTTTCCCTGCGTATGCGACTACTGCTTCTTTGCAATTGGATGCTCGCTCAGGCGGAATGATTGCTCACTATTTTGACGAAGATGGATATAAATTTGAAGGAAAACACAATTTTGGTTTGGGGCATGGTGTTGGAGTTGATTTAGGAATACAATATCAAATTGACGATAATTGGAAAGTTTCCGCTTCCGCAAAAGATTTCGGAGGCTACATCAAATGGAAAAATGAATTTGGCCGAGCAATCAGCTTATCAGGCGATGGTGAAATTAGTTTCAATGGACTCAATGCCAACTTGAATTCAGATAATATTGAAGAAGATTTAGAAAATCAATTGGATGAATTTGAAGCTGAATTGAAAAGAGATTTTCAATTCAACAGAACAATAGGAAGTTACAAATCAAGTATCGGAAATCAGTTTTTGATAACTGCCCAATATCAAACCAATAACAAAAAACATCAAATGATTGGTTTGCTTCACACCAGAAATCGTTTTGATGAACAGTTTTATCAGGCTGGCTTGACCTACCATTACAGTCCAACAAAATGGTTACAATTGAGCACTGGGTATAGTTGGATGAAAGAAGTTCCTACAAATATTGGAGGTGGAATCACTTTAAATTTAGGATCGATTCAGCTCAATGCTTTTTCAAACAATGTACCTGGATTGGCGAATATTGGAGGAAAAAGCCAAACGTCTCTACGAGGCGGTATCAATGTAGTTTGGAAATTTTCTGAACCTGAAACAAAAGTTGAACCAGCTACCGAATCAACTAAAACGGATACAAAGAAATATTTCTGATGTTCAGAAAAAAGCTATTGTTCTAAAATATAATGGCACCTTGCTCGATCAAGGTGCCATTATATTTTAGAACAACAGCCAAAAAATTTCAACTATTGATGCAAATTATTTCAACTTAACTTGTAAACTACAAGCAGAACCAAATTTTTTACAAAAAAAAATCATGAAACAATTACCCCTCCTCTTCATTTTCTTATTAATATTTTCCTGTACAAAAAAAGACAACTCCGAAATTGAAAATTTGGAAATACCAGATTGTGTCGAACAATTAACCATTGATAATCAAGGAGGACTTACCATACAAAGAGTTAGGGTTCAAAAAGTTAAAAACGAATTTCATTTTTGGCTAAACACTGATGTTTTACAAGCTGATTTGACTGAATTCGTTGTGGATGAAAAATGCAACTTAGTTTGTAGATTTTGTACCGAATGTATAGAACTAAACTGTTTAAAAGATTATGAATATGATGAGTGGATAACAATTTGGGAGCGATAAAAAAAAGGGGCTGCAAAGCAGCCCCTTCAAATAACAGAATTTATAATCCCATGAAAAAAAACGATCTTATATATCTTTCGATTTTTGAGGTTTGGGTCTATTGAAATTTAAAGCCTTTAACAATTTTGCTTTCAGAATTTGTACTGGCTAACATTTCTACATTTAACGAACAGTTTTCGTAATTTAGTGTATAGGTCTGATTTTTCCATTCCCTTCCGTTAAGCCCTTCGCCGTTCAATTTCTCACCTAAATATTTACCAGCATCTTTTACATTGCTCATAAAACTTTTGAAAGTTCCAAGATTTACCTCTTTGGAAGTATTGTTCATTAGTTCAAGGCTCAAGCCGATGTTTAATTTTTGTTTGTCCATGTCTTGTAAAATTTAAGTGGGAAATTCAGTTCGCTTTGTATCTATGTACCATTAGAACAAATTATCCCCCATGTTTGGTAGCACATCACGTGCTAAATTTTTGTTAATTAATTTTAATAAAATCTTAATAGACTTTATTCTGAAATAGTTTGCAGCGCAACGAATGCTTATTTTTTTGCTAATTGAGGCAAAAAAAATGGGAGGTAATTTGGAATCGTACGAGTTTGTTTTTGTGTTTATTTGTTCGAGAACGTTTTATAAAATAATTTGTGCTTGTTGATTTTTTTTGAAATTGTGCATCGTTCGCACACCCAATCAATTGCAATAACCACACCATTGTGACATAGATAAATAAACAAAACAATCTATTCTTATCACCAAAAGTTAGATAAAAATATCATAACTAACTGATTACCAGTAGTTTAATTGAAGTTACAAAATATAACTAATACCTATATTTCACATAAGACAATACCAATTAGTTAGATTTTTAATTTGACTCAAAACCCAAAAATGACAATCAATTTCAAGTCATTTTATTTCAAAAACGTCAATATTAAAAGATTTAGAGCATGTTCGCCTACCAATTTCTTTTAGACATTAGAAAAATTCTTCAAGCGAAATAGCTATAATTTTCGGCTCTATGTTGGATTGAATGGGTAGTGAATCAAATTTCAAAGAAATTTGCTCGTGTGGTTCTCTGAACCATCACGTATTTCTATCAATTGGCGAAAAGTGGCAAATTTTATGCTGAATAAGGCGAAAACCATAGTCGATGCCTTAGCATCGACGAGATTTTTTAACGCAATTCAGTATGAAATTTACCACTTGTAGCC
>CALLVG010000136.1 GCA_938010715.1 uncultured Saprospiraceae bacterium | reverse complement strand
TTCGCCCGTAACTGAAATTTGGAATTCGAACATGCTTTCCAACCTTTATCAACAGATATATTTTTGTATAACGATTCGTGCTTTTGAGAGTAGTTCTTTTATCAATCGATTGATAAGAGACATCCATAGTCTTATTAATGAACTACGACAAACTGCACTCACGGGTACTCGTGCAGGATACGAAAACAGTGCAGGTTTAAAAATCTACTTAAATGAGTTTGGAAACTACGCCAACATTCTACTTTACGAATCTTCGCAAGTTAAAGGCGCGTTCATCGGGATTGATATGCCGCAATTTATGATTAGCTACAATCCACATTTTTACAAACATGCTGAACAGTGGATCAATAATATCAAAAAACGGTCGGTGCTCATCAGTTCGGAAGGGTTCCAATATCGAGAGTTATTTTTTCATAAACTCGACAATGATTATAAAGCATTTAAGGATCGCGCGGAGAAGTTGATGGGGGTTTATTATGAGTGATTTTTTTTGCACCACAAAAGACACAAAAGTTCACAAAAGTCTTTTATGAAATTTTGTATCTTTTGTGGTGCAAAATCTGAGACGCTTACTCAATTATCACTTTCTGCACAACGCTCGATTTTCCTTTTTCTAAAATCAAAAAATACATTCCTGTTGTCAATCCACTTATATCAATTTGGGTTTGCTGATTAAATTGATTTTGATTTCTAAAAACGATTTGGCCTAACATGTTGGTCATAGATAAATTCACTTTTTCAAAATCAAGATCATTTTCAAAAGTAATATTTAGCACCTCGTTCGCTGGGTTCGGATACACTTTAAAACTTACACCATCCAATTCATTGACAGCAGAAGGGCCATCATTATTCATATTGAAGGTTGGGTAATGTGATTGGAAGTTGCCGGTCCCATTTGGAACTCGTGCAAAAGGTACATTCGTCTCTTGCTGACCGAATGAGAGCGAATCAATGAAGGTTCCATTTGAGTGAACCAACATAATAGACTCTCCTGCTTTTGCTAATTTGAAATTGGCGTGGAGGCCATCTTCCATTCCATTTTCATCTGCCCATACAATCAAGTAGCCATTAGTTGAGATGGTGGTCCCAGTAGGAAAATTCCATTTTAAAGGATTGGCGTAATTATCTGAAAGAAAATAATCGGTCAAGTCAATCGATTGAGCAGTATTATTGTAAAGCTCAATCCAATCATCTGCTTCTCCGTCTTGGTCGAAGATATTGCTCGTGCTATCATTGGAAGCGACAAATTCGTTGACGACGACATCGTGCCATTCGATTTGGCTAAAACCAAAACTCGAAATAAAGAGAAAAATCAGCAATAGGTAATTCTTACTATTCATAAGTGATTATTTTTTTTTGAAAAAAAGTCTCTATTTGTATAAACGTCAATGAGACCATTATTGATTGGTAGAATCCTAACTTGAATTTGATTATTTTGAGTTTTGGCAAGGTGGCTGTCTTTTAAACAGGTTTATCCACTATCACCTCAATTTCACCTGCCACTTCTAAACCTACATTTCTACCAGTTCCTTCAAAAATGATTTTTCCGTTTTCGAGCAATTGGGTTTCGGCAGTAGCTTGGAGAGATTCGTTGATTTTGCCTTTCATGTCGCCGAGTAGTGGGGAGATTAATTCGCCAGAAGGGCCTTTTTGTGCATTGATGCGCAATTCGGTTTTTCTATTTTTGAAAATGAGTTGAACCGTATCTTCTCCAATTTCTAAATACTTCTTGGCTCCAGTGTAAGTTGCAAATTTGAACAACCGATCTTCCAACCAAAAACCACCAATGAACCCGACAAAGTAATTGCCCAACCATGGAATATGCGCCGCAGAACCCATCATCGAAACAGGCACCCCTGCATCGAAATGATTGGTTTGCATCCATACATAAGCTTTGGGAAATGACTGTCCCCAATCCTTTTCGATGTAACCAATTCCACCTGTAAAATCTATCGTTTCGCCATCAATTTCGAGCGCTCCTTCTATCAAATGATGCATACTCACGACGCCATGAAAACATTGCATAAATGGTACAAAAGAATACCAACCCATAATGCCCGGTGCACCCAACATTTTCGGCCAAGGGGTGGTGTTTTTAAAATTCAATTCACCTGAAATGCCCGGCACTTTCAGTTTGATTTTATCACCTGAAAAGAAATTATCTCCCAATTTTAATTCAAATCTTTCGGAAGAAGGTTGAAAGTCTTTGGCTTCATAGTCATGATATTCGGCAGTACACTTTTTACCATTTAAAACTTGAATAAATGCGTGAGCAGTGCCATCCTCTCCAAACGAAATACCTGGAATAAAAGCAAAAGCATGTCGCTCATCTTTTGAGACTACCTTAAAATACCAGCCTTCGAAGTATTTACGTTTTTTGCCCCAGCCATGATACATGTCAGGATTCCAAGTTGCGCGAAGACGGGTGGATAGGTTGTTCATTTCACGGTAGTTTTTTCAAAAAAAACGAATATACATAAAACTAAAAACCTTCATGCTATTCTCTACCGATATGGGGATTTCTAAAATCAGTCATATCTTATTTAAACAACCTTTTTTTAGTTTTTGCTTGCTATAGTATTGGTCAAATTTCTTAGCCATCAACTATTAAAAAAAATATTCTATCCGAATGAAATTATTCAGAATTTCTTCAGAATTGCACATTTAAATTTGCGGTCTAATTCATTTGATTTTTTAATTATTTAAAACAACTAAAAAATGCCAGCAAAGAAAAAAACTGAACTTAATAAAAGTTCAGCAGCACCAAAAGCAAAGAAGAAAGCTCCGGTTACTGCAAAAGCAAAAACTGCTGCAGTAAAGAAGAAGACTGCTACTCCGAAAGCAAAAAAGAAATAGCGTTTTACTATTTTAAAAGGCTGTCTCAAAAAAAGGTCAAAGGAACTCCGACAATTTCGAAATCCTTTTTCGTGGAACGAAATTTCAACCGTTTTTTTTGAGACAGCCACTTTTCTTAATTAAGTAAAAAAACAATGATCCATCCAGACACTAAAATTCAATTTATCAATGAATCAATAGGTTATGGCATTTTTGCTACCAGATTGATTCCAAAAGGCACCATTGTATATGTGAAGGACAGCCTCGAGATTGAAATTTCACCAGAATCTTTTCTGAGTCACTCTGATTTTATTAAAGATCAAATTGAAAAATACTCTTACAAAGAAAACCAAACGACCAGAATTATCAGCTGGGATTTAGCCAAATACGTTAATCATAGTTGTAATCCGAATACATTAAATACTGGATACGAATTTGAGATTGCTATCCAAGATATTCTTCCGGGTGAAGAAATGACAGATGATTATGGTATGCTTTACCTGTCAAAAGAAATGCCTTGTTCTTGTGGCGCAGCCAATTGCCGAAAATCTATCTCGACATCTGATCCTTCAGTCATGATAGATAAATGGAATGAAGCATTGTCCCCCGCATTGAATAGTCTTTTTGAAGTACATCAACCACTCAAAGACCTGCTATCGGAAGAAGTAAAAAATGAGTTAATAGTCCACTCCAAATCTCCAAATCCTATCAAGAATTTCAAGAACCTTTCTTTTTCTTATGATGCTCATTTGCCTGCCTGAGGGAAGTCAAATTGAGAAATTATTCATTACAAATATTCATTAATATGAAAAAATTATTTGTTCAGATTTTATTGTTAAATGTATTATTCTCTTTTTGTAACTCACAATTACAGGGTCAATCTGCTTTAGAAACTGCAAAAGCTGTGCTTTCCGACGAATTTGACAATGCTCAAGAATTTGATTGGGAAGAAGAAGAGGGCGAATTTATCGCTACCAGTTTTACCGAAGAAGGTTATATTGAAGTGATTTTCAACCCTGATGGTACTTGGCAGCAAACTAGCCAAAATTTAGAATATCAAAGCCTTCCAGAAGGTATCAAATCAGCAGTAAAAAAATTATATCCTAAGACTCCTAAGTACTTCGATACGGTAATCCACTTCCAATCTGCTGAAATTCAAAAATTCATAGTTGGATTTGAAACCGAAACCGAAACGATCACCCTCACTTTTGATGAAAACGCAAAATTGCTTAATAAAAACGTTGAAGAAATTGAAGACGGATTTTAATATGATTTTTAAACCTTTAATCGCAATGAGTTGGGCAACTCATTAACACTTTTTTTATGAGTTTTTCAGATATGACGGATTTTGAAAATCCGTCATATCTTTTTTAGCAATTTGCCAAAGCATATTTTTTAACAAATTCAACAGTTCAGTTATGATTTTAAAAACTTGAAATATTAAGTCTCAACAACAAAAAAATGGCTGCCTCATTTCTGAAGCAGCCATTCCACATTAAAAACCCATTTTACTAAATTTAAACTTTCAATTATCTGATTACACTTTTTGCTTTCTTCGCTTTTGCAGGAAGGTTAGCAACTTTTTGGTCACGCTCATTTGCTTGTCTTGCAGCGCTATTTTTGTAGCTTGGTCCTACACAGAATCTCATTACATCTCTTGTTCCAAAGTATCCATCTGAGTAAGCAACTAAATCTCCGTTCGCATCTAATACTTCCAATTCTCCTTCTCCATAACTACAGCAGATACCGTCACCGTAAGAATCTTTCAAGACTAATTTGTAACAACCTTCTGGTACACAAAGAATTTCTTCTTCAATCGTTCCTGCTTGAAAATCTTGGTAAGGGCCTCCTCTTTTTACAACTTGGTTAAAGCTGTTTTTCAAAACCCATTTCGTTTCAGAACCATAATCATCCAAAGTCAATCGGATAGTGATTTCTTCTTGATTACATCCATTTGATGGTGGCGGAGGTGGAGGTGTTACCGTATCACAAGCATCACCAATTCCGTTTCCATTACTATCCAATTGATTAGGATTTGCAACATTAGGACAGTTATCACATACATCTCCTACACCGTCACCATCAACATCTGCTTGATTTGCGTTTGCTACTGTTGGACAGTTATCTGATGTATCTGGAACACCGTCACCATCTGTATCAGTTAATGGCGGTGGAGGTGGAGGCGTTGTTCCACCAATTACATTTGATGCATTTGAAGTCAAGTTTGTCAAGTTAGAAGCAACGTAATTTTCAGAACGAGAAACCTGACCCGCGCTAAACATATACATACAAGCATCATTCGTGTAATCCATGTAGTTCATGTGCATATCTGTACTTCCGCATGAGCTAACTCCCACATTTGGACAATCATAGTACTCAGATTGAGAGTCTGGCGTATCAGCAACCAAATCATCTTGGCCACAACCGCCACCCCAAATGTGGTCTAACAATAAGTAGTGGCCTACTTCGTGTGTCGTTGTTCTTCCGAGGTTGTAAGGTGCTTGTGCGCCAATGTTTCCACATTGTGAACCTGAGCCAAAAGCAGTTCCTTCAATTACTACGCCGTCCCCATTTCCTGAACCACCAAGCGGTGCATATCCCAAAACACCTGTTCCAAATTGAACATAAATATTCAAGTATCCAGCCCAAGCTGAGTTTTGGTCACCAGTTGTTTGGTTAATCGTTACCGCTTTCTGGCCATTCGTCAAGTTATAACCTGAAGGGTGATTTTGGTCAGCTAAAGTGAAGGTAATCTGTCCTGCACCATTACTTACGCCTGGAAAAGAAGAGGAAGCACCACCAGTCCAATTCGAAATATCTCCATTCGTACCTTTAAAATCATCATTTAATACATCGATTTGTTCTTGAGCAAGGTCAATCAAGCATTGTGTGTTTACACCTGTTGCGCCTTGGTAGTGAACTGCAACTGGAATCGTTACAGCCGTTCGGTTTCTTATCGAGTGTTTCATTTCTACTGCTTTTTGCAGTTTGGCTTCGTGTGCTACTTTGTAAGCTGGATCGGAGAGTAATTTTTCCATGTGTGCGGTGTGTCCACAAGTTCGTTTTTGACCAGTAGATGAAGTGTTGGTTTCTGCGATTTCTGCTTCGAATTTTTCGAATGGCTCATCTTGACAAGAATAAAATCCGAAAACGAAACAGCAAAGGGAAGCAATTAAAATTAGATTCTTCATGATAAAAAGTTTTTTAAAAAGGTTAGGAAATTGTTTCTTAAATTATTTTAAATTTATTTGGCAGCGATTATTTTTTGTTGCTGACATTCACCAGTATTTTTATCGTCCTTGTTCCCCTATTCTTTTTGAAAAATTTTTTAAAATAAAGTTTAATTTTTTCATAAAACACTGATTATCAACATCTTAAAACCTTAAAAATTTATTTAAAAAATAATAGGGGATATGATTTTTTTGATACCTCGTGTGTATTTCAAATAGAAACCAAGACATAGTATAGCCTGCTCAAAGGAGCACCTTGAGTTATCAGAAATACCAATTCATAAATCAAAAGAAGTCAGCCCTCGGTCAAGCCAAATGATTTACAAAACCAATAAAATTTGAACATGGATTATTTTGAGAAAAGTCAGATGGCGTTTAAACCTTTTTCGTATTAAAATTATTTTAAATTATAGTTTATCTTAACTTGTGTTAATTTAGGATTAACAAAAATTCTTCGTTCTTAGACAAAGAACGTGGTCAGGTCGAAGTAAAAAATTTATTGACGGATAAAAAGAAGCATTCGATTGATAGCGCAGATTTTTCGCTAATCAAGGCAGAACCCGTTAACAAATGATTTCCTACAATTATGTAAAGTTTTAACTAACTTTACTAAAGTAAATAGTCTGACAAAACTATCTTAGAAAAACTTTTTGAGCTATTTTTTCCTCAATCAAGGCATTTTTTCTTTGCATATCCGTTGATACGGAACTAAAAAATTACGAAGAGTGGCGGAAAAAGAGCCGAAAAGTTATTAAGCTAATTCTGTCAGACTACTTATATGAAAGAAAATGAGGCTATCGAATTTTAAAAAAGCTCTTAAAAAAAACATTAAAACCGCATTTCTAATAAAGCGGAATTTACTTGTGTGCCTGCCGTTTGTTTCCTTTTTTTTTGATGTCAGGCCTTTATTTTGACAATGCTAATTATCGCATTATCATATTTTTCGGATAAAACTACATAAATCTGGTAGCCTGTTCTACCAATTAAAGCATTTACTAATTACATTAAAAATCATCGCGTTATGAAGCGAAATCTACTAATTTCACTCACATTGGCTGCATTTTTTATTATAATGTCTAGCCTTTCTGATGCCAGCTTACCAGCATTTTTATCCCCTGAGCCTAATCTACCTGAAATCCCTTATGGATATGATGTAGATTTTCCTGAGCATGTTTTAGTGGGTTCTTGGACTTCTGTCGATCCGACGAGTTTCAATCAGCAAATTACATCTGATGGGGCAACTTTAGGAAGAGTACTTTTTTACGATGAACAATTATCTGCTAAAAATAATGTCTCTTGTGGATCTTGTCATGCTCAAGAATTTGCTTTTGCTGATAATGCTCAGTTTAGCGAAGGAATAGATGCACAATTAACTGAAAGAAACAGTCCTAATCTAAATGATTTGGCTTGGTCCAACGGAGGTCTTGCAGGTGGAGGCCCTGCATTGTTTTGGGATTGTAGAGAAACGGATCTTGAAAAAATGGTTTTGCAACCAATTGAGCACGAAGGAGAGTTGGGCAAAGACCTTGACTATATGGTTGAAAAATTGAGTAGAATAAGTTACTATCCAGACCTTTTCAAAAATGCTTTTGGGAGTAGTGAAATTACATCTGGAAGAGTCGGTTCTGCAATTTCTCAATTTATCCGCTCCATGAGTTCTTTTGATTCCAAATATGATCAAGTAAAAATGGGTCAAGCCGCTTTCACTACATCTGAAAGAAGAGGAGAAGAAATCTTTGAAACAAACTGTGGAACAGTCTGTCACGGTGAACCTGGTTTCTCTTCTTCAAGGCCATTGAACAACGGATTAGATTCAGTCTTCACTGACGAAGGAATGGGTGGATGGAACGGGAACCCATCTAGTATTGGAAAATTCAAAAGTCCTTCTCTTCGAAATATTGAATTCACTGCACCTTACATGCACGATGGAAGATTCGAAACACTTGAAGAGGTTATTGACTTTTATAGTGAAGAAATTAAAGAGCATCCAAACAAAGATTTTTGGTGGGTTGGTCAAAGAGATTTAGGATTCAAAGGCTTTGATTTTACAGATCAAGAAAAAGAGGATCTGCTGAATTTTATGAAAGCGTTGACCAGTACCAACTTCTTGACACATGATAAATGGTCAGATCCATTTAAGTCTGTAAACAGTAGTAATAACATAGAATTAGCAAATGCTATCAATGTATTTCCTAATCCAGTTGAGAATCAATTATCAATTGACTTGGGTAGCCTTACGGCTGAAAGAACGAATTTGAGCTTATATGATTTAAGAGGCAAATTGGTTTGGAAAAATCAAATGTCTAATACCACTGCTAAGTTTAATATTGATAACACCTCTACAGGAATCTACATTTTAGAACTTGATTTAGATGGTGAAAAAGCAACAAAAAAGTTATTTTTTAGATAAAAAGAATTCTGCTTTACAAAAATAGAAGGGCCTCGCATTTTGCGGGGCTTTTTCTGTTTGCACTCAAAACGAAATGTTATTTTTTTTAAGTTTTCTTATGTGCTACAATTGAAAATAAATGCTTTTCAAATAAGCACCTTCTGCAAAACCAATTGGGTGGTCAATGTCGTGAAGTGTTCGTTCTATTTCAGAGAAACCTCTTCCAGATTTTGTTAAAGTAGAAATGACCAATTCGTAAAAGTCATCCGCAAGAATTCGACTGGAACAAGAGGCCATCATTAAAATGCCATTTCGAGAAACTAAGTCAATTGCTAATTGAGTGAGACGCTCGTAGCTGCGCAATGCACCTGCGATTTCACTTTCTTTTTTTGCAAAAGAAGGTGGGTCAACGATGACTAAATCAAACCGTTTTCTTTCTTGTTTTAATGCTTCCATTTCTGCGAAAGCATCACCAACCAAAATCGAATGATTGGCTGTCAGTTTATTTAAAGAAGCGTTTCTTTTCGCTAATTCTAATGCAGGTCTGCTGATGTCGAGGCTCGTAACATTCGTCGCTCCTCCTGCCAATGCATTGACCGAAAAACCACCTGCATAAGCGAAAATATCCAAAACCGTTTTTCCTTTTGAAAGACTTCTAATTTTAAAACGGTTATGCCGATGATCCAAAAAATAACCTGTTTTATGGCCATGAATTACATTGGCTTCAAAGTTCAAACTATGCTCTTTGAAAATAATATTTTCGTTTTCTAATTTTCCAAAAAGAACTTGCCCGTCATGAAGTCCATGCAAGGATTCAGGTGCTTTTTGCAAATTTCTACTCAATCGCAAAACGAGCGTTTTACAATTTGTTGCTTTTAATAAAAGTGGAAAAATATCTTTTAAAAAAGGCATCCAAATAGCCGAGTATAATTTGACTACCAAAACCGAATCATAGACATCGGCAATCAAACCCGGCAAGCCGTCATTCTCTCCATAAATCAAGCGGTAACTGTTGGTATCCGTTTCGAGTAGTAGTTTTCTTTTTTGAAAAGCCGTTGAAATTTTTTCTTCAAACCAATCCGAATTTATGGTCGCTGGCTTATTAGCAGCCAATATTTTGATACGAATTGGCGAGTCAGGATCAAACAAACCAATCGCTAAAAATTTGTTTTTCTTTTGGTCAAAAATGATAGCAAAATCACCTGCTTTTCCCTCTGCATTTTGTTTAACGATACCTTTGTCAAATACCCACGGATGCCCTGAGCGTACTATCTTTTCAACAGCAGGTCTCAATTTGATGGCCAATCGGG
>CALLVG010000135.1 GCA_938010715.1 uncultured Saprospiraceae bacterium | reverse complement strand
TCAATAAACTGCCAAGCAGTCCGAAATCCAGCCAAAATGTTGGTCTGTCCCTTACTCATCGAATAATCAGTGTAACGAACTTTTATCGGCTCCTCCCCTATTTTCAAATTTTCTTTTTCGGCTTTGAAAAGCATTTCACTGCAAAATGAAAAGCCGGATGATAGCAAATCTATCCGCTGAATCGCTCGGTGATTTAATAATCGAAAACCACTTTGCGTATCAGAAAAAGTATATTTACAAAAAGTATTGGTCAACAAATTACCCAATGAATTGAAGAATCGTCTGATTCTTGGAATTCGATTTTCGTTTTTCAAAAAACGACTGCCAACTACTAAATCCAATTGCTCCGATTCCATTTTTTTATAAAGTTGAGCCACGTCATCGGCATAATGTTGACCATCTGCATCCATGAGCAAAAGGTATTTCCAACCTTCTTTTCTCCCCAATTTCATCAAGGTTTGGACACCTGCGCCAGCACCGCAATTGATTGGATGTTTCATCACAACGGCACCTGCTCGTTTTGATTTTTCAAAAGTATCATCGGTGCTTCCATCATCTACTACTACGATATGTTCAAATCCTTCAGACCGTAACTTCGCAATCACTTCCTCTATCTGACTTCCCTCATTGAGAGCGGACATCCCGACGGTGATATTTTTGAAAAAATCGTTCAAAGGAGTTTGGTTTATTAGTTTATTAGTTTATTAGTTTATTAGTTGGCAACTCACCCATTATCAGGCAGTTGTAAAAATTGACATAATTTTTTTGTGAACTCGAAAAGACTGATTAACTAATAACCTAATCGACTAATTTGGTACTCGTTTCGACTAAAACAACTCAATAACCCAATCAACTTAATCAACTAAAGAATCTCAATCACCGCCAACGTCCCATACTGCACCACCTTGCCTTTTACCCCATATCTCCCACGTCCAGGTTGGCCATTGGGTTGTTGAAATTGTAAATTTCCATTCGGATCAGAGACGATGTTATTGGTTGAAACGACTTTTGTCAAACGTGATTGACCCAAAACTTTCCAAAATCGTTCGAACTTTTTACGGAAAGATTGCTCTGGTGTTTGGTCAAAATACAAATCATTTGGATTGAAAAGAATGTACTTGAAACCATTGTCTTTCAACACTTTCACAAAATCGTTTTGATTATTGAGCAAAGCAGCAATGGATTCAAACTGTCCCAACTGATTATCTTCGAAAACTCGGTTTTGATTGTTTTCAATATAATAATGAATGAATGAACCGACTCGATAAATCTTGGCGTTTTTATCCGCATTCAAAACATCTGCACCGTCATAAAATGCTTTTTCCAAATTCCCTAAAATTTGTTTCTCATCACTCACCTGACCAGTACTAAAAGCCGTTGAAGAAAAACTAAAAATGATGTCTCCATTTTTAACTTGTTGTTTTTCGATATTTGAAAAACGGTTAAAAACACTCAATAGTAAAAAGAGAAAAGCACCTGTATTAAAAAAGTATTGCCAACCAATTTCTTTCCTTTTATAAAAAAGACAAACTGCCATAATTATGAGCAAAGGCAAACCTGCGAATCCATACCAAGGAACGCCATTTCCTAACCAAACCCACAACAATACATACATCAAAAGGAAACCTCCAATGGCACGATACGAACGAACAAATTGCCCTGCAACAGGCATCGTCAATAAAAACCAAATGGTTGCGATGACTGCTCCAAACAAGACAATCAATATCATATAAGTCTCTCCAAACAAAACTGGAATTCCACTAAAAACATTTCCAATATTATACAAAAGCATCGTGAGCGGAACGTGTACTCCACTGAAAAACCATTGCAAACCAACAGGCTGTTCAGCGACTTGAGTAGCCAATGCTTTGCTCAAATCACCTTCGTCTGACCATGCAACAAACACCGCCAATGAAACGACCAAAAGCAACAACAAACCAGAAGTAATTCGTCTTATCAAATCGTATTTCGGATATTTTTTACTTTTAAAAAAGAATAAATAGAAAGGCAAAAAGAGGAAAAATATCAATCCAATATTGACATAAATTTTTCCTTTGATTTCGGTATTCATGGTTTGTTTGTAGAAGACAGAAAGGTAGTTGACAAAACCTTCTGTGTACCCCATGTATCGCTGCAATTCTTCTCTGACCGAAGTTGGTTGAAAAACCAAACCTGCCAACAATTGAGCAGCACTGATGCCTCCACCGCCAGTCTGAGTCAGCTGTCGTTTATCGGCTGGAAGAAGTTGTGGATCGATTTGAATCTTTGGCGCTTCGCTCTCTCCACTAATAATCGTTTCTACCGAAATTGAATCTGCCGTCGCGACATTTCTAATCAACCAAGGAGAAAAACTTAGTAAGGTAAAAATGGTATAAATTCCGATTGACCAGGCAAATGATTTGACCGTTTCAGGTGAACGGCTTCCTTTCATCAATCCCAAAAATTCATTTCTTTTAAAAGCTAAATAGAAGAAAATACTACCACCAATCAAATAAGCCGCCGCCAATAATTGAAGGGGCAAAGAACCAATTGGCGCATTCGCCAAAGTTTGAATATTGAACAAAAATAAAATCCCCAATCCTACAAACGCACTTGCGATGTAGGTAAGTCGATTTCCTTTTTTATAAATTAATAAAGTCAAAAAACTGGCGATGAAAAAGAAGGCCGTTAATTTGATTCCAAATGCATAACCTGACAACCATCCGGCTGCCGCTAAAAGTAAATTTTCCGTATTAAAAAATTTATTGCCAACAGTAAGTGTCTGTGGAAAAGTTTCGGCTTCTTTTGCTGATTCTCTTTTTTCGCGGAAGCGCCATGCTTCCAATATCAAAAGCAAAATTGACAATTGGATAAAGAGAAATCCAAGGTCAATTTTTTCGGTTGAACCGAGATGAAAAACGAACATTGGAATCGTTATCAAAAACGCAACAACCATCCAAGATTTGGTAACAGGCAAATACAATCGAGCCAATCGGTAAGTCACTGCCAACGCCAACCAACCAGGTAAAAACGAAAGCAAATACCCCATCGACACACTATCAAAAAGCACCCAACCTAAACTCATAATGATTGACCAATTGTAGGGTTGAATTCCAGTTGGCAGGTCTCCTGAGCGTCCGATGTTTCGTGCGAGGTTTCCATAGAGATTTAATCCATCGTAGCCAGTTGGCACTAATTTTACGGCATCAATCCAACTTGCTGATAGAAAAAGCAATACCACAAAAATCGGCATCATTTGATAAAATCGAACGTCTTTTAAAGAAAGACTACTTGTAAAAGCAGACCTCAATAAATCCAAAACTGCTCGCCACTGCCACGCCGAAATACCAATCATTAACCCCAACAAAACAAAGCGGTTGAGTGGAAAAATCAACCCTTGCAAAAAGGCAATCAATCCAATCAAACTGAATCCCATCGCAATAGAAATCAATTTAAAAGAAGCTGAATTATATAGTTGTTGAAATGGTCTTAAAACCAATTGTCCCATCGCAAAACTGGCAGCAACTACGAAAATCAATCCTAATTGTAGCATCACGGATTTACCAGCAAATGTTCCCAATGCTGTTCCTATATTTACATTTGGAAATGCTTTTTGAACGAAAGTACCTAAAAACAGTAAGGTGAAAATCCAAAATAACAAACACCCCTGCCATCCTTGCAAACGCTTTATTTCAAATGATTTTAATGGATTTGAAAAGCCACTTTTCCAAAAAACAAAACCTGTAAAGATTGCAGTAGAAATTGAAAGTGGAATCCAATAACTAAAATTCGCTATCCCCTGCGTAAAGTA
>CALLVG010000134.1 GCA_938010715.1 uncultured Saprospiraceae bacterium | reverse complement strand
CTTACAAGTTTAACGGTGACGACGCTACGCGCCTTTCATTTCATATCTATGTTGCCCTTGCTACCAACAGTACCAACGCTACGCGCCTATTTGATATGATTCAATCAGCCTATGCGAACACGTAAAAAAGTTAAGCTAAGGTCGAGATTGATAACTTACATTAACGCTCAACAAAACCACCCTTTTTCGAAAGAAAAAAAACTGCTCGTCCCAGTCTCCAGACTGGGATGAAATATCCATGCGTCTCTGACGCATACTTTAACACCTCTATTAAGAATTAATTAAGTATTCGTCTGGAGACGAAAGGATAGTCGGATTCAGTCTGGAGACTAAATCCAGCCGCAAAAAAAATAGGTCTGCCGCAAGCGACAGACCCATCCTTTCATGAGATTAAAATAAGGAAGTTATTGTAGATAACTTCAGACTAAAAAGTGTCTTTATCATAAATCACTTGCACCCCATTATCGATGCTTGTGATACGAATTTCAGTACGTCTGTTTTCTTCGTGTCTTCTATCTGTACAATTTACGCCGTTAGCACATTCGTTGGTGATAGTTGTTTCACCGTAACCCCTTGAAGACAATCTGCTCGACGCGATTCCTTTTGAGATGATGTATTTCACAGCAGAATCAGCACGACGTTGTGATAAATTTCTGTTGTATTCATCATTACCACGAGCATCAGTATGAGAGCCTAATTCGATTTTCATACTTGGATATTGTCTCATCAAACTAACCACTTTATCCAAGCGCGTTGCCGCATCTGGACGGATGAATGATTTGTCATAATCGTAGTATAAATCTTTGATTCTAATCACTTGACCAACTGAAGAAACTCTTCTCGTAGGAACCGTAACGACTCTTCTTTCCGTTGACATGGCGATGGTGATATTTTTAGGTTCGCAATTTCCTTTAATGGTTTTGTCAGCAATCGTATAACCATTTTTAGTTGCAACCATTTTATAATCACAGCCACATTTAGTATCAAAATTGAATTTACCAGATGCATCTGAACGGTACAATTCTTTTGTACCATCACAAAGATTGGTCATTTCTACATTGGCACTTCCAACCATGTTTCCAGTAGCAGCTTCCGTAACGGTTCCGTTCATTGTCACCATCGCGATCTTTGTCATTGGAATTTTGTATGCACCGTTTGAAGTAATCATCATTTCTACTGAAGCGTTTGTGTTTTTCTTTTCGTAACCATCTTTTGTTACGTTGAAAACGTATGATCTTCCGTTCCAAACTTGCATTGCAAGGGTTCCAGAATTTGGAGTCATTTTTTCATCTTCATTCATCAAAACGCCAGAAACTGTTGTTACTTCTGCCCATTTTACATTGGCACCTTCGATTACTTCTCCCGTTGCTGCATCTACAATCATTACTTCTTTATCGAAAGAAGCAGGTGGTGGTGGGCCTTCCGCCGTCCAAGTGTAGATGTCATCTCCACCCATTGAACCTTGGCGATTACTTGACAAATAACCATAACGACCATCATCAGAAACCCAAATACCGAAATCATCCCGATCACTGTTCATCACTGAACCTAAATTTTCTGGCGCAGACCAGTTTCCATCTCCTGCTTTACATACAAACAAGTCCAATCCACCTGCTCCTGCCCATCCGTTAGATGAGAAGAAAAGGCGACCCATTTTATCAACATGAGGGAAAATTTCGTCATCCGCAGAGTTCACTTCTCTACCCAAATTTACTGGCGCAGACCAAGTCTCTCCAGTTTTGGTAGTACTCCACAAATCCATTCCTCCCATACCGCCTGGACGATTAGAAGCGAAAACCATGGTGTTTCCGTCTTTGCTCAAAGTTGGGTGACACGTACTGTAATCTTCCATGTTGAAATTTACTTCCGACATATTTTTCCAATAAGCATTGTCTTTGTTTGCTTCGTAGATTTTCAAATCAATATACCCTTTGCTGTTTTTACCTTTTGTGTTGTTTCTGGTAAAATACATTTGGTTACCTCCAGTGTTCATGGTTGCTACACCGTCGTGGTATTTTTTATTGATTTTTCCAAAAAGTTTGGTTGGCTCACTGAATGAACCATCATCCATTTTCTTTACAAAATATAAATTTGTAAAATTGTCTTTGGTCCATTTGTCCGTGCGCTTCACTGCTCCGTAATCACTTCTTGAAGAAGTAAAAACCATTCCGCCATCAACAGGCACTGGTGCAAAATCAAGGTGCTCAGAATTCAAACCAGCAACTGGCTTAACTTCTGCTACTCCAAAAATCATAGAGGCCGGTAATTCCTCACATGAATTCACAAAAGTTCTTGTTCCTCCTTCTGCACTGTTCATGTATTTGTTGTACCAATCTACTGCCTCCGTACATCTTCCACTTGCAAGTAATGCTTGCGCATATTTTAGTTTATACATCGCATTATCACCACTCATCGCCAAGGCTTTGGAGTACCAAAGTGCTTCCGCTTCGTAGTTGGCATTGAGGTGATAACTTTGTGCCCTTTTGGCTGCAATTACGTGGTCAACTTCGTCTTCAGAAGTGACTCCATCCACGTACGCCATATAACCCAAATGGTCATATTCATCTGACTTAACTGCTTGCACTGCTTCGTCTTGTGACCATCCACAATTTAGCAACACAAAAAGACAGATTATATTTAGAAATATTTTTTTCATAATTATTTGATTTGTAGTACTTTATAAAAAAAGTATTCAATTAAATTTTTCTTTTATTCAAACGAAAAGAGTAGAACGTGTCCCCCTTTGGAGTGGGTTGGGGGGGTGGAATTATATAACTTTCGAACTAATTCCACCCCCTTATTCCCCCTCCAAAGGGGGATAGTTTTCACTCAATTTCTTATCAAGATTAGGAGACTTTAACCCCTGCTTTCAGGGAATAGTCATTGCTCTATTCTCTTTTGCTGATTCTTAAAAGAATCTTATATTCTTGATATCGTCTGTATCGTAATTGAAAGTATAAGAAGCCATCAACTCAACTGAGCCTGGAGTCTTATCTTTGATAGCAGAGGTAGTGAAGTCATAAGCTGCACCCAATCTCATTTGCTGAGTAACTTGATACATCACTAAGAAATCAAAAGAATCATTTAAACGATAACTAACGCCTGTGTACAAGGCATTCATCCACATCAAACCAAGATTTGCATCTACATCAACTGGTGCATTTGGATTGTAGCTAACCAATGCCGTTGGCAACAATTTTACTTTTGACGAAAGTGTAAATTCCGTTCCTGCCATCAAGTAAGTTGTACGCATTGCCATGTCATTGTCATTTGGCAAATC
>CALLVG010000133.1 GCA_938010715.1 uncultured Saprospiraceae bacterium | reverse complement strand
AATGCAAATCTCCAGATTTGCGGAATTCAGATGTATAGAATAGGATTGAATTACAATTTCTCAAATCTGGAGATTTGAAAAATTACGTGATGGTTCAGAGAACCACACGAGCAAATTTCTTTGAAATTTGATTCACTACCCATTCAATTCAACATAGAGCCGATTTTATCTACCAACGGAGTCGGCGCGATGCGCCTTTATTATCAATAAAATCAAAATCGCCCATATCTTTCAAAGCAGAATCCTACTTTTGCAGAGAAATTAAACCTACTAAAGAAATGCTCCGATTCACTGCGAAAGCCTTATCTGTTATTTTTCACCCACTGTTGATGGTGACTTATATGTTGGTGTTGCTGTTGCTCATCAACCCATATATGTTTGGAGTAAGTAACATTGAAGACCAGTGGTTGATGTTGATTCAGGTTTTTCTTTCGACGTTTTTCATCCCAATGTTGGCAGTAGTGATGATGTATGCTTTGGAATTTATCAAAAGCATTGAAATGCACGATCGGATGGATCGAGTAGTTCCTTATATTTCGACCTCCACTTTTTATGTAGCGAGTTATTACTACTATTTGAAAACGCCAGGGATACCCGTGGCATTTCAGATGTTTATGTTAGGGGTTGTAATTTCGTTATTCATCGCATTTTTCATCAATAACTTTTCAAAAATCAGCATGCACACCACTGGTGTCGGTGGTTTTTTGGGAATGATTCTAATTACCATTTTTCATTTTCAACTATCTGATTTTCCACTCGAAACTACTTTTGGTTTTTTCAGAATAAAAATGACGACTGTACTTTTTCTCACTTTATTAATGTGTGGACTCGTTGGTTCTTCAAGGTTATTTCTCTCCGCACATCATCCATCCGATCTTTGGGGTGGCTACGTAGTTGGGTTGTTTGGGCAAGTATTAGCGTTTAATTTGGTTTTTTAGGGTGCACCTATCAATATTTGTTGTTAGTTATCCACATTCTGTTAGTTTTTTGTCGAAAAGATGTAAGAACTAACCTGTATTTTTGCGCCCACTCATATAAAAATTATCACTATGCAGTTTAATGTTCAATCAGGCGATTTTTTGAAAAAACTCAATATGGCAGCTGGAGCTATCGGCTCTGTCAATGTTTTGCCTATTCTTGAAGATTTTCTTTTTGACCTAAAAGGGAATGAACTAACTATCACTGCCAGTGATTTGGAAACTTCTATTATTACAAAAGTAGAAGTTGGAGGCGAGGAAGATGGTAAAGTGGCAGTACCTGCTAAGATTCTTTTAGAAACACTAAAAGCATTGCCAGGTCAGCCGATCAACTTTATTGTGAATAAAGAGAATTTCGGAATCGAACTTCGCTCTTCTTATGGTAAATATAAATTGGCAGGAGAAGATGGAAATGATTTTCCTGAAATTCCGGCTGAAGCAAATGCAGAAGACAAAGTAAGCGTTTCTGCTCAAGGGCTGAATAACGCAATTGTCAATACGCTTTTCGCAACAAGTAACGATGAGTTGAGACCAGCAATGACTGGTGTTTACTTTCAAATTGATTTTAATAAAATCGTTTTTGTAGCAACGGATGCGCATAAATTGGTAAAATTTACCATGAATGAAGTTGCTGGAGAAGTTAATTCAACCTTCATTGTTCCTAAAAAAGCATTGAACCTACTTAAAAATATTATTCCTTCTGGCGACCAGGTAACGATTTCTTTCAACTCGACCAATGTATTTTTCTCTTTTGAAAATACACTTTTGGTAAGCCGTCAGATTGATCAAAGATACCCTGACTACAACGCAGTGATTCCGGTTAACAATCCGAATCTTTTAACTGCCAATCGTCAAGACCTTCAAAACTCCATGAAGCGTATCGCTATTTATGCAAATAAAACAACCAACCAAGTTGTATTAAAGGTTGCTGAAAATAGTCTAACCGTTTCTGCTCAAGACCTTGACTTCTCCAACGAAGCAACCGAGCAACTTACCTGTACTTATGATGGTGAACCATTGCAAATTGCATTCAACGCCAAATTTTTGGTAGAAATGTTGAGCATCTTAGAATCTGACGAGATTAAATTGGAATTATCAACACCTTCTCGCGCTGGTATTTTATTGCCAAGTGAGCAGCAAGATGGACAAGACATTTTAATGTTGGTTATGCCAGTTATGTTAGGAAGCTAAGAGAGAGAGATTTAGATTTTAGAAGTTTAGACTTTTTGACGCACGCGGATCCTAATAGAAGGAAAAGAGTCCAAACATCTAACAGATCCAAATTTCTTTAAATCCCTTTATTTTCTGCATTTTTACAGGAAGATTTCAAAAACAACGATTATGAAAAACATCTTCCTTCCGTTTATAAGTCTTTTGCTATTATTTAGTTGTCAATCAGAGCCAACCCAGTCTGGCTCTCCAGAAAGTGTTGTCAGACAATGGCAAGACCACATGGATAAAAATGAGTTTGGAAAAGCAAAAGAACTCAGCACACCAGAAACGCAAGTAACCATCACTTCAATCGAAGCCTTGCTCAGCATGGATCAAGAACCCATCCCAATTGACACGACCGAGTTCATAAAACTGGCGTGCAAAGAAAAAGAGCAAGACGCTGTTTGTTATTACAGTATAAAAATCGAAGGTGAGTATTTGGAACTGGACGGCGAAATTGTAAAAATGGATGGCGAAATTATTGCAGATAGTTTTTTATTAAAAAAAATAAAAGGCAATTGGCTTATAGATATTCCAGAAGAAATGGCTGGCGATGAAGAAATGGAGGGCATGGAAGAATTACTTGATGCCTTAATGGAAGAAGCGATTCCTCAAGAGTAATAAATTATTTTTTAATGAAAGTAGGATTGTTTTTTGGCTCGTTCAACCCAGTGCATGTAGGACACATGATCATTGCCAACTTCATGGCCACTCAAACCGATTTGGATGAAGTGTGGATGGTCGTTTCACCACAAAATCCGCTAAAGAAAAAAAGCACTCTGGCCAAAGATCACGATCGCTTGCACTTGGTCAACCTTGCTATCAATAACAACCCTAATATCAGAGGCTCTGACATTGAATTCAAATTACCACAACCATCTTACACTATTGACACTTTGGCTTACCTTTCGGAAAAACAACCGAAAAAAGAATTTGTATTAATCATGGGAGGAGATAATCTCGCTACTTTGCACAAGTGGAAAAATTACGAATTGCTACTTCGAGATTATCAAATTTATCTTTACAAACGACCAAGTTACGATTTAGGAGAATTGGCAACACACCCAAGTGTTCAGCATTTTGAAGCACCGATGCTTAGTATTTCCGCGACTTATATTCGAAAAATGATTAAAAATAAAAAGTCAATCCAATACCTCGTTCCAGAACCAGTTTTTGACTATTTACAAGAAACGCCAATTTACAAGTAGAAATACTAACTATAAACCGTTAAAAATCAGTTAGTTACAATCATTCAGAATTCAAAATTCGTCATTCATTGTTAAGTCTGCTATTTTTGCTCCAAATTTTACAAACACATGTACAAAGGCAAAAAAGTAGTGGCAGTGCTTCCCGCATACAATGCTGCTAAAACCTTAGAGAAAACTTATCGAGAAATACCTTTCGACCTCGTTGATGAAGTCATCTTATGTGACGATGCGAGTAAAGATAGCACTGTTGAAACTGCCAAAAAACTCGGCATCAATCACGTCATCGAACATCAGCAAAACAAAGGTTACGGTGGCAACCAAAAATCTCTTTACAACAAAGCATTGGAAATTGGTGGTGACATTGTGATCATGCTCCACCCAGATTATCAATACACACCAAAACTGATTCCTTCAATGGTCAATATCATTGGAGAAGATCTTTACCCAGTTGTTTTGGGTTCGCGTATTTTGGGAAAAGGGGCTTTGAAAGGTGGTATGCCACTTTATAAATACATCGCTAATCGTTTTTTGACGCTTACGCAAAACCTTCTTATCAACTATAAACTTTCTGAATATCACACAGGTTATCGAGCATTTTCAAGAGAAGTATTAGAGACGATTAATTTCAATGAAAACTCAGATGACTTCGTTTTTGACAATGAAATGCTTTCTCAAATTGTCTATGCAAAATTCGATATTGGCGAAGTAACTTGCCCTACCAAATATTTTGAAGAAGCATCATCTATCAACTTCCAAAGAAGTGCAAAATATGGTCTCGGGGTATTAAGAGTTTCTTTAATGCATTTTTTACAAAGAATCGGCATAGGGAAGTTCAATCTTTATCGTGTCTTAAAATAGGGAACACTGAAAAAATAACTATCAGAAAACAACAACCTAGTTCTTCACTCATCATTAGTCTTTATTCTAAAATGAGTTGTAGAGCAATCGATGCTTATTTTTTCGATAATTAAGGCAAAAAATCATTGCATTCGCCGCAGCGGACGAAATTATTTTTTAACGAAGAGTAGCGGAAAATACGTTTATCACAAATGTGTCGATTATTTAAGCCGTGCTACTTAGGCTCTATCTATACGACCTTTTATCCGCGCCAAAATGATAAGTAATTGACAATATAGCGAATTGTATTTGCATATCTTTGCTAACCCTACAACCTTTTGACAAATCAATCATTTTAAAAGCAAGTTATTAATTACAGTAAAAAACCTTTACCAATGAGAAGTGTATTAAGGATCACTACGGTGGCAATACTTTTTTTAGTTTTTTCTCTCAGTGCAGTTGCACAGCACAACCACAACGGATTTTGCGGCACAGTTGATGGAGCAGGGCTTAATCGCCTAATCAAAAACAAAGAAGCAATAAAAACTGGTATTGTAAAAAAGAGAGGAGCTATCACTTATGTTCCGATGAAATATGTTTTAGTATCCAGAACAAATGGAACTGGTCGAGTGACCGAAGAAGCAGTTCTTGATATGCATTGTCATCTCAATGAAGTTTACTTGCCACAGGATATTCAATTTTACATTAAGGATGGTACATTCAAGTATTTAGATAATGATGCTGTTTATAGTGACCATAGAAGAACTATAAACACTTTTATGAATGTAAATAAAGACAATAAAGCAGTAACTACTTTTCTTGTTAAGAATGTCGATTTGCCTGGTACTGCTGGAGATGCTTTAGCCTATTATGATGGTCAACGCGACTGGATGGTCGTACAAAATGATCAGGTAAATAAAAATTCACAGACTTTTCCACATGAGTTAGGGCACTTTTTTAGCCTTCAACACCCTCATAGAGGTTGGGGTTCTGCTCCTTTTGCGTCAGGTGAGCCAGGTTGGCCAATGGCACCTGCTATTTCACCTGATGGTCCCATAACTGAATTGGCAGATGGTAGCAATTGCGAAGAAGCTGCCGATATGCTTTGTGATACACCTGCCGATTATAATGGCCTTTTCACCAATGGCTGTGTTTACAACAGTGGTGCTTTGGATCCTAAAGGAGAGCCAATCGATCCATCAGAATCACTTATCATGAGTTACTTTGGAGACAACTGCGTTACTGAATTTACTGATGACCAAAAAGCCGTAATAGAAGCAGATCTTGTTAGCTCAGAAAGAGATAGATTAGAAAAAAATTGGACACCTCCTTCAACAACAGTATCAGATAAAGTTTTTCCAGTATATCCACCAGAAGATTCACCAGTTGCGGTTTCGGGTGGAGCCATGACAGTTGACTGGGCAAATGTTACCGGTGCAACTCATTATATTTTTGAGTTAGCTACAAACGCGTTTTTCAGTTCAAGCGAAAAGTGGATGGTTGAAGGTTCAAGTATTGACTTAACAGATTTGACCAATAGAAAATACTTTTATCGTATTCGTCCTTTTAATGCGTACAACACCTGTGCAAATGTTTCGACTGTAATGAGTTTCACTATCAACAACAATCAAGCAACTTCTACTCAAGAAATTGATTTTGTGAAAAACTTCTCCGTTTTCCCAAATCCAGCATCACGCAGTGGGCAGATTTTTGTTAGTGTAAATTCTAAAGAATCTTTCAACGGAGAAATTTCAGTATTGGACTTTACTGGTAAAGCAGTTTACCAATCCAATGAGAATTTTGCTGCAGGTGACAACCAAATTCCTGTTGAATTAAATATTGATGCAAATGGCGTTTATTTAATGTTTATAAAATCTGAGGCTGGAATTTTGAAGCAAAAATTCGTAGTCAACGAATAGCCATACTTGATTATTACTGTGAAAAGGGAGGTTGAATATTTAACCTCCCTTTTTTGTCGAACCTTAATTTAAACAACTTCGGTACAAAAAAAGTACAATGAAAAAAATAATTCTTAGTCTACTAGCTTTCTTCTTATTGCTGACTATCTCTGATGCACAAAATCAACCCGAAAGCTACTGCGGCTATCACGGCAAAAGTGAATGGTTAAAAAAATACCAACAAAATCCTGACGCATACCCTAAAAGAAAATCAGGAGTCATTACTTATCTGCCAATGGCGGTTCATGTATTGGGAAGAGATGATGGGACGGGCTACTTCCCACCCAGACAAATATTGGATGCCCTATGCACTTTAAATGCAGATTTGGAAGATGCTGAAATACAATTTTACTTGGAAGATGACTTTAATTATATCGACAATAGTGAATGGTTCGAACATGATTTTAGAGGAGGAAGTACGATGATGCGGGACAATAGGATTGATGGTTTTGTCAATTCTTTCATTGTAGGCGATCCTGCTGGCAACTGCGGCTATTACAGTCCAGGACGAGATGCTTTGGCGATTTCCAAGTCTTGTTCAGGAATCAATGATCACACATGGGCACACGAGGTAGGACATTTACTTTCATTACCGCACCCGTTTGTAGGTTGGGAAGGAACAAATGTTGTCGCCACTGAAACTGCCCCTAATACGGTCAATGGCAATGAAGTAGAAAAATTAGATAGAAGCAATTGCAGAAATGCAGCAGATGGCTTTTGTGACACCTACCCAGATTATATTAGCAATAGATGGAGTTGTAACAATGACGGAGAAAGTAGAGAATTGATAGACCCAAATGGAGTGCCTTTTAGAGCAGACGGTTCACTTATCATGTCCTATTCTAATGATGCATGTGCAAATCGTTTCTCATCTGATCAAACAGATGCAATGCACGCCAACATTCAAGATGAAAGACAAGATTTACTAAAGAATCCAAACATCTTGGCAGATGTTGATCTCGAAAATGGTGTTGTGCCAATCACCCCAGCAATAGGTGAAGCGGTTACAACAGGACAAACTTTGATTAGCTGGGAACCCGTAAAAAATGCAACACATTACTATGTTGAGATTTCAGTTTTTCCAAATATGGCAGTCTTACTTGAAAGGAAAATTGTTTCTACCACTGAGTTTTTAACAGATGCCCTTACCTTTGAGCGCCCTCACTTTTGGAGAGTTCGCCCTTTCAATTATTTTGATTTTTGTACGTCTAATTCTGACATCTTCACTTTTGATGTAAGCAGTGCTTCCTCTACAAAAACAATTAAAGAAATCGAATCTTTCGTGGTAGCACCAGTACCAGCAGAGCGTGGAAGTGATTTATTAATTCAATTAGCAACCGACAAGGCATTTTCTATAAATGCTTCTTTGATTAGTCTTACTGGACAGGTATTGAAAACAGAAGCCAAAGATTTAAACGCAGGACAGCACAACTTTAAGTTTGGATTACCTGACGTTGCAAGTGGTGTTTATATTCTTTCTTTACAAAATGACAAAGGAGAGCGTTTGATAAAAAGAGTAGTTGTGAATTAATTTCCAATTCTTCTTCTTGATCAAAAAATCGGTATCGCATATCCCTGCGGTACCGATTTTCTGTTTTATCGCAACATGGTTTTATTTTTTATAAAAACAGCTTCCAATTCAGTTTGTTTGAAAAGATTAAATCACTTCGTTGTAGTTACTTTAACAGTTTTCTATCTTCGCCAGATAGATAATACGCTAAACCTAATTCAATACATTCTATGGCAAAAGATACATTCGAAGTCGTCGGAGGAAAACCACTTAAAGGAACCCTTACTCCTCAAGGAGCAAAAAACGAAACCTTACAAATTTTATGCGCTCCACTACTTACCGCTGAAAAAGTTACGGTCGAAAATATTCCAAACATTTTAGATGTCAATTTATTAATTGACTTGGTAAAAGGATTTGGCGTGAAAGTCAAAAAATTGGGAACAGGAAAGTACTCTTTTCAAGCAGACGAGATTGATTTGAAATACTTGGAAAGTAAAGAATTCAATATCAAGTCAAGAAAGATTAGAGGTTCGGTAATGTTAGTTGGGCCATTATTGGCTCGATTTGGAAGAGCTTATTTGCCAAAGCCAGGTGGTGATAAAATTGGAAGAAGAAATCTAGATACCCACTTTATTGGCTTTCAAAAGTTAGGT
>CALLVG010000132.1 GCA_938010715.1 uncultured Saprospiraceae bacterium | reverse complement strand
TTGCGTGAATAAATGTCAGCTTGAACTTTAGAATTCCCTCCTTCTATTAAATTCTAAACTTCAAGCTGACATACTTTTTTGTGAGAGAACATCAAAAAAATTCATCAGCGTGGAGAAGACCTTACCTTTAGTTTCAATAATTTCTATTAATTACAATTACGCAGACGCAACGACTGAAATGTTAGATTCAGTGGTGAGCAATTCCTACCCCAATCTCGAAGTAATTGTAGTTGACAATGCCTCTACAAAATCTGGATTCGATCAACTTCCTAAAAAATATCCTTACGATAATTTTCAATTTGTAAAATCCGAAACAAATCTTGGATTCGCAGGTGGAAATAATTTTGGATACCAATATGCTTCCGGCGATTACATTATTTTCCTAAACAATGACGCAGTGCTTACTGACGGTTGTTTAGAAAAAATGGTGGAAACTTTAGAAGCAAATCCTAAATTAGGTTTAGTAAGCCCTATTATTTTAAATACTAAAAAGAATACAGCCCATCCTGATATTGTACAATATGCAGGAACAACGCCTGTACATCGAATTACAGGAAGAAATATAACAGTTGGAGAAAACGAGCCGCTTTCCGAAAAGCATTTGGTTTCAGAAACTGCTTATGCTCACGGATGCGCCATGATGGCCCCTCGTCTTGTAATCGAAAAAGCAGGCCTTATACCTGAGGTTTTCTTTTTGTATTATGAAGAGTTAGATTGGTGCGAAAGAATTAAAGACGCTGGTTTTGAAATCGGTTTAGTCCCAGAAGCGCGTGTTTATCATCATGAATCTTTGACCATCGGTCAAGACAGTCCATTAAAAACTTATTACATAAATCGGAGCAGAACCCTGTTTATGAGAAGAAATTCCACAACAATTCAATTTTTGGGATGCTTCTTGTTTATGTTATTCTTTACTATTCCAAAAAACAGTCTTAAATTTGCACTCAAATTACAGTGGGCAAATTTTAAGGCATACTGGAACGCTATAATTTGGAACATCACAGATAGTTTCAAAACTAATCAACCGACTACTACCTCCCACATAAACGTACATAAAAAACCAGTTCAGACCCCTTCGTCTTGAACTGACTAAAGACTTTCATATTATGAGTTTTTTAATTTACATTTATTTGATAATAAGTGGGTTAATTCTATTTTTCCTCGTGTTTCCGTTTTTAACGGTCTTCTTTTCTCGTTTTGTAAAAGAGAAAATACCGACACCTGAGAAGGAAAAAGAATTTGATTACGGTTGCATCATAACTGCTTACCGTAATGCAGAAATCACCAAGCCATTGGTGCATTCTTTAGTCAATCAGAAATATTCAAATTTCCATATTTACTTGGTTGCAGATAATTGTGATGTCTCTGATTACAATATTCAAGGGGAAAAATTCACCTTACTTCGACCAGAACCTGCGCTTAATTTAAAAGCGAAATCAATCATTCACGGAATGGAGAATTATGTTCGCAAACATGATTATACCGTTATTTTTGATGGAGACAATTTGGCGCATCCTGATTTTTTAAAAACAATAAATAAATACGCGAACGGTGGTTATCGTTCAATTCAAGGACAACGAACTGCTAAGAATGTAGATTCTAATTACGCGGCAATGGATGCCTTAGGTGAATTTTATAAAAATTACATCGAGCGATATGTCACTTATTTAATTGGGAGTTCCTCTGTTATAAGTGGCTCTGGAATGGCGGTTGAAACAGAATTATACACCGCTTATCTCAATAGTCCTGAAATCCAAGAAGGGCAAAAGCTTTGGAAGAAAATGCTTCAAGAAGATAAGATTTTGCAAAATTTCCTTTTAAAACAAAACGAGAAAATCGTTTACGCTTGGGATGCCATTTGTTATGATGAGAAAGTAACATCTGGTGATGGCGTTGAGACGCAGCGTAGTCGTTGGTTATTTTCTTATTTCCAAAATTTGCCAAATACATTAGGGATTTTGAGACGTTCGATCACCAATTTCAGTTGGAATCAATTGATCTTTGGAATCGCAACGATCACGCCGCCACTATTCATCCTGGTTGGCGTTGCAGGGCTTTTAGCAATCTTAGGATTATTCATCAAGCCAGTAATGGGAATCTCCTTATTCATTGGATTAGCAATATTTTCCTTGAATGTACTTTGGACAATTAAATTGAGTGACGCACCAAAAGAGGTGTGGAATGCCATCTGGAAGTTACCAAGCTTCATATTAAAACAATTTACTGCTTTATTGAAAATGGGGAATCCGAATAAAAATTTCAAACACACGGAACACACCAAAAAAGTATCTATCGACGAAGTAATGTCAAAGAAACTTTAAATTTTGAATAAGGTAGTAGGTTTACTAAACTTCTGATTTTTTGGCTTCCCTGATTTAATCTATTCGAAGAAGGCAAAGCAAGACCAAGTTTAGTAAACCTTCATTTCAAAATTTTCTCTGTAAGTAGAAAGAAACTTTAAAATGAAAAAAGGCGTGTTTTACGGTTCCGTTTTACTCAATATTGTTTTAGTTTTTGGACTACTTTATATGGTAAAAAGATTGGGTGGATTTAATTTCATGCTCTACCGATTACAAACCAATGAAGTCGCTGGTAACTATAATCACCTAAAAAATCAATATGAATATCTTCCGATAAATGAAGGAGATATTGTTTTTTTAGGAAATAGCTTAACTGCAAACGGTAACTGGCACGAATTTTTTGATAATAAAAAAGTTAGAAATAGAGGTATTTCTGGAGATGTGACAGAAGGCATTTTAAAAAGACTTTCGCCCATCATAAAAGGAAAACCTTCAAAAATATTTTTGATGATAGGAGTCAATGATCTCCTGTTCCACTCCCCCACCAAAACACTTGGTTTTTATCAAAAAATTATTGATAAAATAAAAAGTGAACTCCCCGAGACTGAACTGATACTGCAAAGTTTGCTTCCGATAAATCGAGAAGTAAAATCCATGCCGATTGAAAATAAAGATATCCTTCAAATAAATAAAGGTATCGAAGCGATTGCTTCAAAAGAGCAATTAAAATTTGTTGATTTGCATTCGAAATTTCTCGACAGTAAGGGACGACTGCGAGAAGAACTAACAACTGATGGAATACACCTCGACATTGAGGGATATCTCATCTGGAAAAACGAAATAGAACACCTGGTAAAGGATTAGACCTCCTCTCCAGCAAAAGAGAATCATACTATGGTATTTAACAGCCTTGAATTTTTAGCATTCATTGTTGTTTTCTTCCTTCTTTATTTCAATTTGAAAGGGAGATTTCGACTTTGGCTTTGCTTGATTGCGAGTTACTTTTTCTACGGAATGTGGGATTGGCGTTTTTTGGGATTGATTGCCGTATCGACGGTCATTGATTACCAACTCGGTCTCAAACTCGAAAACGAAAATAACGACGTTAAACGAAAAAACTACCTCATCATCTCCATGATGATGAATCTGGGATTCCTCGCAGTTTTCAAATATTTCAACTTTTTTGCTGATTCGTTTGCCGTCATGGTCGAAGGTTTGGGTATGGTTCCCTCCTGGAATACCCTCAAAATCATCCTTCCCGTCGGTATTTCCTTTTACACTTTCCAGTCAATGAGTTATTCAATCGACGTGTACAAACGAGCGATACCTGTCGAAAGGGATTTCATAAAATTCGCCACTTTTATTGCTTTTTTCCCTCAATTAGTGGCTGGCCCAATTGTCCGTGCGTCCGAGTTTCTACCTCAATTTGATAGAGAAATTAAATGGAATTGGGATAGATTCATCAGTGGAACTGGACAAATACTTTGGGGATTTTTCAAAAAAGTTGCTGTTGCCGATTCACTCTCGTTGGTGGTTGATAATGCCTTTTTTGACCCGATGGTTCACTCCTCGATGCAATTGGCGATTGGGGTGATTTTCTACTATTTCCAAATCTATTGTGATTTCTCTGGTTACTCAGATATTGCCATCGGATTGGCACGTATCATGGGTTACGATTTTCCTGATAATTTCCGAACGCCTTACTTTTCAAAAGACTTTAGTGAGTTTTGGACGCGATGGCACATTACGCTTTCGAGCTGGTTGAGAGATTATTTATACATCAGTTTGGGTGGAAACCGTGGAGGTGGATTTGGTTCTGTTTTCTTCATTTTAGTCTTCATGGCGATTCCGATTGCTTTGACGCGATCTTGGATAATTATTGGAGCATGTGCCGCCCTAATCATTGGCACTTGGCTATACATGAAACAAGGCGACAAAAATCGCAAAACAGCTTATAATTACATGAATCTCATGAACACAATGTTGCTCGGTGGTCTTTGGCATGGAGCAAGTTGGGTGTTCGTTTTTTGGGGATTTTTGCATGGTGGGTATTTGGTTGTTCAACGATTAATTGGGCCTTACTTCGGCGCATTTATGCGTTTTTTAAGAATACCAAAATTTGGACAAGCAGGCATTAATATTGCCATTGTTTACTTCTTCACATGTTTGGCTTGGGTGTTTTTTAGAGCGCCTGACTTTACAATTGCCATGGAAGTAATTAATGGAATCGCTTCCTTTGAAAATTTCAATTGGGCGAACGTGACCAACAAATTTGGAATCGCCTCTGGCTTTATGTTGATCGGAATGTTGCTTTTTGTTGAAATAACAGACCTTAAAGTAAACTATGCAGGTTTGCTACAAAGAAGCCCTGCATTCAGAGTCGTTTCTTTTGCAACGATTTTATGGATAATCGCATTTTTTGGAACCTTCGGAGCCAATGCATTTATCTATTTTCAATTTTAATTTTAGACGGTTCACGGTGAACGGTAAAAGATTCACGGTGAGCAAATCAAAAATATAACGGCTCAAAAAATTATTGTTGAATCCGTTAAACCGTGCACCTTGAACCGTGTACCAATTTTAAAAACATGAAACATATTTTTTGGATTATAGGATTGATTGCGCTTTTCTTCATTGGAGATAGAGTTGGTGGATACGTTTTGGAGCAAATCGTTTTGAAGAGTAAATTCCGCTATTCGAGATTGTATAAAGGCGAGGCGAAAGCAGATATTCTTTTGGTTGGAAATTCTCGTGGTCTTTCATTTTATCAACCGTACATGGAAGAAATGACTGGCAAGTCAACTTTCAATGTATCTTACAGTGCGATGCCGATGACCCTTGCAGAGGTTTTTGTCAATGACTATTTCGATAAGTATGGCAAACCTGAGCAGATGTTGATTGATGTTACGATTTGCGATAGAGATAATCCGCAACTGATTGCTGGTTTTAATGCTTATAGTGCGTTCTCTCCAAGAGTTGACTCCATTGTAACAGCCACAGAAAAGACCGTTGGATATGGAGGAAAATTCAGTCACTTGTTCCGTTATAATGGAGAAATTTTTCAACGTTCAGTTTTCTATTTAAATAAATTGGACAACAATTGGCTACTCGACAGAGAAATTGCTCAACGACTAAAAGATGATTTAATCAACGTTGATACACCTTCCGTTAAATTGGTTCCAAGAATGGTAGAAAGCCTTCAGCGAACCGTACAATACGCTGAAAGTCAGGGAGTTGACGTTAAATTGGTCGTGAGTCCATATTACAAACCATTTGCAGAAAAACTCACCAACCTCGACGCAATGATTGCTCAAGTTGAAAAAGCAACTAACAAAAAAGTGTACGACTATTCTCGTTCTATGGAACGGTCAGACGACTTTGGTGATTATCAGCACATCAATATCAAAGGAAGTCGAACGTACATTTCATTAATGCAAAAGGACGGAATAATACCTGACAAAAATCAAAAGATTGGGTATTCCGATTAAGTAATAAAAAACTTATTTTTGATACGTATGTTTGAGGTTCTAAAATCTCAACGCATATGACTGTTGCTTTAAGGCTGGTTTCACTTTCCTTTTTTCTCTTCTTATTTGCTTGCCAAAGCAATCCTTACCAACAAGGTGAAATCCTTTACGTAAATTTTTGCTCGAACTGCCACATGACCGATGGGTCAGGTTTACAAAATTTGATTCCACCGCTCAATAATTCAGATTATTTAAAGAATAAAAACAATGTGATTGCCTGCGCCATTCGAAATGGCGTATCTGGCGAATTGAATATTGACGGCAAAGTTTTTAATAATGAAATGGAAGCAATCCCAGTTCTTAATAATATTGAAATTACAAATATCATTAACTACATCCAATACACTTGGGGTGATGGAACGTATGCTCAGAATCCAGAGATAAAAAAGGCTTTGGAAGGTTGTGCTGGGAGATATGGGACGTACTAGCTTATTTTTATTCAGAGCCTTTTAAAGAGTGGCTAATTGAGTCTTTTTTATTTGGAACTTTTTAGGTAAAGCAATTTTTAGTATTTTTGAAATACAATTCGAAACTATGAGAAGAACCGAAGAGTTACAAAACAGAAGGCACATTCTCTTTCAACAACTTGAAATGATTTCTCTATATAAAGAGGACTTTGTAAAAGAACTAGGAGAATCTGGTTTAAAAAGCAAAATTGATGAAATCCTTGATGAAATAAACTTTTGCTCCAAGGAAATTGTAAAATTTGAAACTCAAAAAGATAAAGATGAATAATATTGATCCGATAAAACATTTTGAAGAAATTTCGGAGAACCTAAAAAGTCTTCAATCTATTGTTAAAGAAGGGGTTTCTGATTCTGATTTAATTGATCTAAAAAACGACTTATTCAAAGCGGAATTTTTAGCCAATAAATTAAAATTAGAATTGTCTATGGATACACTGCAAAGAGATTATCCCGAATTATCTGTAAGGGATGTTGTAGTGAAACTCACACCAGAATTAAGACCTGATATTTCGCCAAAGCTTATTCCGGTTTTAATTCAATTTATTATGGAAGATTGGATCTCACGGAAAACTCGAAAAGCGGCATAATTAA
>CALLVG010000131.1 GCA_938010715.1 uncultured Saprospiraceae bacterium | reverse complement strand
GGCAACTTGGCAACCATGGCAACTTGGCAACCATGGCAACCTGGAACCTATTTCCAATATTGCACCTCAACAAAAAACCGAGGATCACGCGCACCAAGCAATTTAGCAGTTTGTTCGGAAACGACAACTTTGACTGTGTCTTGATACTTGGCACTTGGAATTCTTCCTAACACCTTTACAAAAACAGTACGACGAGTCATTGGATTTAGGAGCATGATGACACTACCGATTTTTGCAGAGCGGTGAAGGGCGAATAACTCGTCTGAGTTACCTCGTGCTTTCTTTTGCCAAAAGGCAGCGCCTTTTTCCTTTCTGAGTTTTTTAGTTCCACCGCCTTGACCTCTAAATTGAGCGCCTAATTCAAAACTGCGTTTCCACCAATAGCCACCGTAATTTTTGCGAAGAGAATCGGGAATCCCCTCGACATTCATCCAACCGACATATAATTGATGGTCTTTTTTCAACACATCGGAAGTCATGTTGTTCCAACTTTTGATGGTGTCAATCGGGATTCGGTAATACATCTTGGATAACCTATATAAGGTCTCCCCTCTTTTTATTTTATGAACAATTGGAAGCGACGTTTTTGGATTTCTAAATCTATTAGGCTTCCGAACAATTGCTCTATTTGGAATTGGAATTTTTACTTTATCACCAATCGAAATATTGAGTGGGTCTATTTGTGGATTGTAAAAAAGCAGTTCTTCTGGTTGCATTCCATAAAAACGAGCCAACGAATAAAGCGTCTGACCTTTTGCCAAAAAATGCTCAAATACTTTTTCACCATAAAAATCAATTGAAAGGAAGATGGTATCTTGCGCCGTCAAATAATACAAACTGTCACCTGTTACCTTTATAGGTTTAGGTTCCACAATTTGTCCCAATAAATTGGAGTGCAAAGTCAACATGCAACCAAAAATCAAATAATAAGCCCAACTTCGTTTTCTCATAAAATTCGTTTTCAAGTCTCAAAACTATGAAAGTTCTCGCTTTAATTCCAGCCCGATTTGCATCAACTCGTTTTCCGGGTAAACCTTTGGCAATTCTTGGTGGAAAAACGATGATTCAAAGAGTCTGCGAACAGGTGGAAAAAGCAAGTTTGATTGACCATTTTGCAGTCGTAACAGATGACGAAAGGATTTACAAACATGTTAAGTCATTGGGTTATTCAGTCTATGACTCTGACCCCGCACATCCGAGTGGAACAGACCGATGTGCAGAAGTTGCGCCCCAACTGCCTGATTATAAAGTTGTCGTCAATGTTCAAGGTGATGAACCTTTCATTTTGCCAGAGCAAATTGACTCGTTGGTTTCCTTTTTCATAAAAAGTGAATTTCAAATTGGAACACTCGCAAAGCGCATTTTCAAAACAGAAAAAATACTCAACCCAAATATTGTAAAAGCCGTTTTTGGTAAAAATGGGCGAGCATTGTATTTCAGCCGGTCGCCTATTCCACATATTCGAGGTAAAAAACAGGAGGATTGGCAAGAAAATGGCAAGTTCTTCAAACATATAGGACTTTATGCCTTTCGGCGAAAAGTACTAAATGATGTTTCCAAACTCCCCGCTTCCCCTTTGGAAAAATCCGAAAGTCTCGAACAACTCCGTTGGCTCGAAAACGGATACTCCATCGGAATCGTGGAAACTACTGAAGAAACTATTGGGATTGATACTCCTCAAGATTTGGAAAAAGCGGAAGCATTCTTAAAAAGATAATCGCTCTTCATTCATTTCTTTTGGTGTTTGATCCATCATAAAAACACAAAGAAATGAAGCACGATTCAAAAAAAATCCTTTTCAAATTCTATTCAGAAGTTTTGGATGAACACATGGCTGAAACCATTTGGGCTAAAGTGGTTGATAAGAAAAAAGGTCATTTTCAAATTGAAAACATTCCATTTTACGTTCCTAATTTGGCAACTGATGACTTGATCCAAGCGGAATATCTCAAAAAGGAAAAAACCTACATTTTCAAAGAAATCATACAGTATTCAGGAAATTCGATTATTCGCGTTATTCGTTTGAACAAAGATTTTGATACGGTGGAATTGAGAAAAAAATTCCAAAATTTAGGTTGTAACTCTGAAAAATGGAACGAAGACTACTTCGCCATGGAAATTCCCAAAGATGTCAATTATAAAAAAATCAGAAAGGAATTAACCAAGTTGGAAAACAAGGAAGTTATCTCTTTTGCGGAAGCTGTTTTATCGGATGTACATCAAAAATAGGTAGATGCTCCTTTGAATTGAAAGGTTATTCTATTTTTGCATTCACTGACGCCTACTTCGTCTGTGCTGACGCGTACTTCGAGCGAAGCCAAGAAGTACGCGTTGAAGTTGAACTTGTTCACCTTTTTTTCCTTTGCTTCGTAAAGACGATTCATGAATCGTCTTTACCTATCGAATATATCAGACAAAGTGAGTAAGAAAAATTAACCATTTAAAAAGAAGAATATGACCACAGCAACATTATCATCTAAAGAACTCATGGCGCTCGAAGACAAATACGGAGCACATAACTATCACCCATTGCCAGTCGTTTTGGCTCGTGGCGAAGGTGTTTATGTTTGGGATACCGAAGGAAAAAGATACTATGATTTTCTTTCTGCGTATTCAGCTGTAAATCAAGGTCATTGCCATCCACGCATCATCAATGCGATGGTGGAGCAAGCAAAAACATTGACGCTGACTTCCAGAGCTTTTTATAATGACATGTTGGGGCCATACGAGAAATTCATAACTGAATATTTCAATTATGACAAGGTACTGCCTATCAACTCTGGTGTTGAAGCAGTTGAAACTGCTTTGAAATTGTGTAGAAAATGGGCTTACAAAGTGAAAGGAGTTGAGTCAAATAAAGCGACCATCATCTTTGCTTCTGGAAACTTTCATGGTAGGACTTTGGGTGTTATCTCTGGTTCGATGGATCCAGGTGCGACTAAAGATTATGGGCCATATTTGCCAGGGATTCAGGTGATTCAATATAATGACTTGGCAGCATTGGAAGATGCACTGAAAGACAAAAATGTCGCTGGTTTTATGGTTGAGCCAATTCAAGGTGAAGCGGGAGTTTTTGTCCCAGACGATGGTTATTTGAAAAAAGCATCAGAAATCTGTAAAGCAAACAATGTGCTTTTCATTGCTGATGAAGTGCAGACTGGAATCGCTCGTACAGGACGCCTTTTGGCTACTTGTGGAAATTGTTCTTGCGAAAAAAGCTGTGGCCACAACCCAGAAGTAAAACCTGATATTTTAATTTTAGGAAAAGCGCTTTCAGGTGGAGCATTCCCAGTTTCTGCGGTATTGGCAAATGATGATATCATGATGACCATCAAACCTGGTGAGCATGGTTCTACTTTTGGTGGAAACCCACTGGCTTGTGCGATTGCAATGGAAGCATTGAAAGTAATAGAAGACGAAGGTTTAGCTGAAAACGCAATGCGTTTGGGTAAAATCTTTAGAAAAAGAATGAATGAATTGGTTGAAAAAAGCGACCTCGTAGTCCTCGCTCGTGGAAAAGGATTGCTCAACGCTATCGTTATCAACGACACGGAAGACAGCAAAACTGCTTGGAATATCTGTATGAAATTGAGAGACAATGGTTTACTCGCTAAACCAACTCATGGTAATATCATTCGATTTGCTCCACCGCTCGTTATGAATGAAGAGCAACTTTTGGATTGTTGTGATATTATTGAAAAAACGATTATGGAGTTTGAAGCATAGTTTATTGATTGGGTTAACCAGTTAATTAGTGAGCGGGGAAATTCCTTTAGGAGTTTCCCCGCTTTTTTTATTGTCTGAATCAGGACTCAGATATTTATGTCGTTCAATTTAACAGACTACTTATAAAAACACTACATAAATTTACATTCCTTTGCTTGTTCTTTTTCCCTTCTGCTGCGTTGAAAAGCCTCGTCGATGCGTCGCATCGCTTACGTTTTTCGGCTTGCAGAAGAAAAAAAATAACGGCCCATAGAAACCCAATTTATTCCTGAACCATTCCTAATGACTTCTCACCTCTCATTTTCTAATCTAATTTTTTTAAAAACAAGATGGTATTTGAACTTCTTATTACTGAAAAAGCGTTCTTTGTGAAAAATATTGAAGAGATGGGAAAAAGACAAAACCAAGTCGCAGAAATCGTCAAACGAAATTTCGGAATTTTACTTCAAAGTGAAGGAGGCTACATATATGGTCATGAACCATTAGTTACGGTTACTAATGTTGAGATGTCACCTGATATGGGACTTGCCAAAATATATTTGAGTGTTTATAATACGGAGAATAAACAAGCTGTTTTATTACTGCTAAGAGAAGAGCAGAAAATGCTTCGTCAAGGATTAGGGAAGCGAATCCGTAAACATGTTCGTAGAATTCCAGATATCTCCTTTTTTCTTGATGATACCTTGGATGAAATTTTCAGAGTAGGAGCGCTTTTCAAAAAATTAGAAGACGAAGGGCAAATGGGAAAGAAAGAAGGGAAAGAGTAAGCGATTTTATCCTAATTTTTGTTGTTTAGAATAAATCTATATGAAGTCAAGTTTCATATAGACATTTGAATTTATGTTATACTTTATACCTTCGCGCCCAAAACATAATTTCAATAGTATGAAAAAGGATTCACTCAAAAAGGACGCGCTTAGGTACCATTCAGAAGGAAGACCAGGGAAAATTGAAGTCATTCCGACAACGGCTACTGCCAATCAAAGAGACCTTTCTTTGGCCTACTCGCCAGGAGTTGCAGAGCCTTGTTTAGAAATTGCAAAAGACGAAGCAAAAGTTTACGACTATACCGCAAAAGGGAATTTGGTCGCGGTCATCAGTAATGGAACAGCCGTGCTTGGTTTGGGAGATTTGGGCGCAGCAGCGAGCAAACCAGTAATGGAAGGTAAAGGATTACTTTTTAAAATTTATGCGGATATCGACTGTTTTGATTTAGAATTGGATACGACGGATGTTGACGAGATTGTTCGTACCGTAAAAATTTTAGAACCAACATTTGGTGGGGTCAACTTAGAAGATTTTTCAGCACCTGATGCTTTTGAAATTGAAGAACGACTCAAAGCGGAGTTGAGCATTCCTGTCATGCACGATGACCAGCATGGAACCGCAATTATCAGCGGTGCAGCTCTATTGAATGCCTTGGAATTGGTCGGAAAAGATATTTCCAAAATTAGAATCATTGTGAATGGAGCAGGTGCTTCAGCGATTTCGTGTACTCGGATTTATATTTCGCTTGGCGCGAAAAAGGAAAATGTTTTCATGTATGATAGCAAAGGGTTGATACATCCTGATCGCAATAATTTGTCAGGTAAAAAACCAGAATTTGTCAATGGTAATTTACCGAAAGATACTTCTCTCACGGATGTCTTGAAAGGAGCCGATGTCTTTATCGGGCTATCAAGAGGAAATATTTTGAATAAAGAAATGATAAAAGGGATGAATCCTGATCCTGTCATTTTTGCAATGGCGAATCCAACTCCTGAGATCAGTTATGAAGATGCAAAAGCGGCACGTCCTGATTGCATTATGGCCACTGGCCGTTCCGATTATCCTAATCAAGTGAATAATGTTTTGGGATTTCCATTCATTTTTAGAGGTGCATTGGATGTTAGAGCAACAGAAATCAATGAAGCGATGAAACTGGGCGCTGTGCGAGCCTTGGCTGAATTGGCCAAAAAACCAGTGCCCGATATTGTCAACACAGCTTACAATAACGCCAATCTTAATTTTGGAAAAGATTACATTATACCCAAACCAGTTGACCCAAGGTTGATTTCAACGGTTGCTCCTGCCGTTGCCAAAGCAGCAATGGAATCAGGCGTCGCTAAACGGCCTATAGAGGATTGGGACAAGTATAAAAATGAATTGGCGCTTCGATTGGGACATGATAATTCTCTATCAAAAATCATTGAAAGTAAGGCGAAGCAAGAACTCAAAAAAGTGGTTTTCGCAGATGCAGAAAATCTATCTATCTTAAAAGCAGCTCAACAAGTGGTAGAGGAACGAATTGCGATCCCGATTTTATTAGGGAAGAATGAGGTTGTGAAAAGCATGATGGAGTCCAATAATATCGAGCTGCCCGATGTGAAAATCATAGATCCTAAAGTTCACTCAAACAAAGAAGAAGAAAAAATATTTGAAGATTACGTTGAACGCTTCTATGAAAAAAGAAAAAGAAAAGGACTCATCAAGGCAGATGCCCTAAATTATATGAGAACCCGAAGTAGCTACGGTGCGATGATGGTTGAAGCTGGCGCAGCGGATGCTATGATAGGTGGTCATACTCGAAATTTTGCAGACACTTTACGACCTGCCCTTCAGATTGTAGGCCCACGCGAAGGGGTCAAAAAAGTAGCAAGTGTTCATATTGCGATGACCAAAAATGGCCCATTGTTTTTGGCAGATACTTCTATCAATCATTTTTTGGATGCAACTGATATTGCTGATATTACCGAATTAGTTGCTGAAAAAGTAAGGCAATTCAATATAGAACCGAAAATTGCGATGGTTACCTATTCCAACTTCGGTTCAGTTTCAAAAGGCAAGTCAGGAGATTTGATGCGTAAAGCCACAAGTATCGTTCACGAACGGCATCCTGAGTGGATTGTCGATGGAGAACTTCAAGCTAATATGGCATTGAATCCTGAGTTACTTGAAAAGTACTATCCATTCTCAAAATTGGCTGGTCATCGAGCGAACACTTTGATTTTTCCAAGTTTGTCTTCTGCCAATATTGCCTATAATCTTTTGGGAAGTGTTGGGGAATTGGACATCATCGGACCAATTCTTTTAGGTTTAAAAAAACCAGTTCATATTTTACAAATTGGAGCAACGGTTAGACAAATTGTTGAGATGGTTGGTATTGCTGCAATAGATGCCCAAGCACAGTAAATTGAACTAAATTGATTTCGGTGAAGTTATTGATGTAGTAAGTAGCTTAAGTTAAATAATCGTCATTTCTGACAGAGCAGATTTTTTGCTAACCAAGGCAAAAAATCTTTGCATAGCCGCGC
>CALLVG010000130.1 GCA_938010715.1 uncultured Saprospiraceae bacterium | reverse complement strand
TTATCACAATCATTATCGATATCGAAAGTTAATAAAGTCGATCCCGTATGACGAGGCTCAACCACACCAGCTAATCTTCCAGCGCAATCTCCTCCAACAGGAGACAAATCAAGAGCAGGTTGATCACCAGATTCATATATTCCGCCCCAACAATCTTCCTCAAGATCAAAAATCAACGAGTCACAGCCAAATCCTTTCTCTTCTGAAGTATTTTTATAATACTCAACCTTGCCTCCGTTCAGATTAAAAGTTAAAATATCAAGGTCGCCATCACCATCCATGTCATCAATTGCTGGAATATCAATGCGTGTGACAGCTAAGTTTAATTTTTGCCCAGAGCGAGTTGTAAATGGAATAATATCAAGAGAGAAATCAGGAAATTTGAACTGTTCAAATTGAAGCTTATCATCTTTGTAATATCCTTTGTGAACTTCAATTCCACTTGCAGCTGATAAAACCGGATAACAAAATATATCCATAATTCCATCTTTATTAAAATCTCTCAAAAGCACCCATGAATCTAACTTTGGAAGTCCTTCCAAGTATTCAGGAGCAAATCGATAGGAGACCTCTCCTGCTACTCCTTCATTGAGAAAAACCATTGGAACGTTACCGACTCGGTCAAAAACAAAAAGATCCAAAAGACCATCATTGTTAAAATCTCCATCGGAATATTGAGGCGCATTTAGCCCACCAGCCCAAGGGTTCTTCAATTCAACTCCATTGACGGTAACAGGCATATCGAATCGCTCAAAAGTTTGCGCAACAGTGGAAGTAATTTGAAATAAAAAAGAAAATAAACATACAGTTTGGAATAATTTCATATATCGTATAAGATTTGTCTATGAATGAAATTTATAATTCTCCGCAAATATCTAACTAACTACATCAGGAAACGCTTTTCCAGATTACAAATCTTTGATCAAGATGTATTTTCTATTACATAAATTCCTTTTTCGTTTGATGAAAACCCTTAACAAAAGGGTACAGGTTAAATCGGTTAAACACCTATCTGTTAAATGCCATATATTAAATTAACCAAACATAAGTATTTTAGTCAATTAGACCTTCCGAAATAAGTATTTAACTGTATCTATTTTTAATTTTACATGACCCTCCTTCAGGTATAACCTGGCTCATTTTTATTTTAAAGTTTGGCTGATTAATTTCTTTTTAGAGTTTTTCTAACTATGAACAAATCTATTTTGCTTTTCTGTAGCAAGCAAAGGAGACTTCTTCTCCTGTTTCTGCTTCTTAATATTGGGTTATCCGCCCAACCTGTTTTTCAATGGGACAAAACTTTTGGTGGTGATGATTACGAACAGTTACACGCGATACGCCCTTTAGCTGACGGAAATATCATCATTGGTGGAAATACTCAATCTCGAATTTCGGGTTCGGTAACACACGAAATGTGTGGTGACACGTTGATACCCAACTTTGATTTTTGGTTATTGAAAACAGACATCTACGGTAATAAAATCTGGGATAAAAGATATGGTGGAGATGGAATGGAACTAATGTGGACTGTACTTCCAATGAGAGATGGAGGGTTTTTGTGTGGAGGATTCTCTACCTCCAACGCAAGTTGTGATAAAGCTGAAGATAATATTGGGGGCAATGGATTAGCAGATTGGTGGGTCGTAAGAACGGATGCCAATGGAGAAAAAATGTGGGAAAGAACCTACGGAACAGATGGATGGGAAGAGTTGAGAGAGTTTGTAGAATTGCCTGATGGAAATATTTTAGCAATGGGTTGGGGAGGTCATGGTAGTGGCGGTAATTTCACAAAAGAAGTTGCTGGTCGCGATAGTTTAGATATTCGATTAGCTAAACTTAAACCTAATGGAGACATAATATGGGATAAAGTTTATGGTGGAAATGGCTATGAATTAGGCTTAAAATTAACGCCAACCCCTTCGGGTGACTTACTCATAGGTGGACAATCTTCTTCAAGAGAAGGAACTGGAAATAAAACGGCAAAACTGTATGGAAGGCAAGGCCTTGTCAAAAACCACGATATGTGGGTGATAAAAATCAACACAGATGGTGGCATCATTTGGGACAGGACATTTGGAGGAGATAGCAATGATGTTTTGACTGATATTGAACCAACCTTAGATGGTGGTTTTTTGCTCGGAGGCCAATCCAATTCCTTAGCATCTGGCAATAAAGAATCTGGTAATAAAGGAATGAGAGACTTTTTCCTTGTAAAAATAGACGGTGATGGAAATAAAGAATGGGACAGGTCTTATGGTGGTTCTAATCTTGATGATGGTTTTGCATTGTATGTAAATGAAGAGCAAGAGATTCTCTTTGGAGGCGTTTCGCGCTCTGAGAATTCAGGTGATTCTGACAAATCCGATCCACCAGAAGGAGGCGATGACTTTTGGATGATATTTTTAGAACCAAATGGAGATAAAGTTTGGGACGTTTCCTTTGGTGGTTCAGAAAACGATGCGCTCTTCGATATGTTTCCAGTAGCAGACGGAGGGGTTATTTTAGGAGGTCATAGTGCTTCTGGCGTAAATGGATACAAAACTCAGCCAAACGTAGGAAGAGATGACTACTGGATTGTAAAAACTAATTGCAAACTTGGATTAGATTTAGGTCCAGACACTACCATTTGCGAAGGAGGCCAAGTTATTTTAGATGCAGAACAATTGAACTGCAGTGATTGCCGATATAGATGGAGCGACGGAGAAAGAGCTGCGGCAAGAGCAATTACCCCTCCGGTAACCAATACAGTTAGTATCGTTGTTTCAAGTCGAAGTGGTTGTGAAGTGAGAGATACATTTACAATTAATGTAAACGATGCACCAGAAGAAATATTTGCTAATATCACCCCAATTCGATGTCCAGAAGAAAAAACTGGATCGATTCAAGTTTTAGATATTGAAGGAGGAACCCCTACCTATTATTATTCTTTTAATAAAGGGCCTTGGCAGGAGTACCAAGAATTTCATAACCTTGGTTCCGGTGAATATCACTTACAAGTGATGGATGCAAATGAATGTATGATTGACTCATTAATCGTCTTTGAAGAGCCGTCAGATGTAGAGATTTTTATTGAAGGTGGAGGAATTTTCCCTTTAGGCGAAGAAACTACCTTAGTGCCTATATTTTCAGAGCCAGTTGATACATTCTTTTGGTCCAATTCTCCCTCTCTTTCTTGTTTTGATTGCATGACACCTATCGTCAATACTACCGAAACAGAAACTTTTACGTTGACTGCATTCAATGATGAAAATTGCAAATTTATAGCGACTTCAGTGGTAGCCATCCAAAAAGATCGAGATGTGTATTTCCCAACTGCTTTCTCACCAAATGGAGATGGAAAGAATGACCAATACATGTTTCATATAGGAAATGGAATTTCAAAAGTAAATATGTTCCGAATATATAACCGTTGGGGCGAATTGCTTTTTGAAATAAAAGATTACATTCCTGGAGAATTTACCAATGGTTGGGATGGAAAACAAAAAAATCGAGATATGCCAAACGGGCCCTATGTTTTTGTTTGCGAAATTGAATATCTTGATGGTTGGGTTGAACAGAAGGAAGGACACTTTACCCTTGTCCGCTAAAGGACGAATATATTTTTAAAATAATAAAAGCCCTAATTGAATGTCAGAATTGACCATCAATTAGGGCTTTCTTTTAAATTTCTTACGAAAAACAACAAATTTTCGATGTTCATCCAATAAAAAAAATCTAAAAATTTTAACACAAAATATACTCATTACGACGTTTCGCTCTGATAAAATATTACAATTAATATTAATTTTACACCCAATTGGAAACAACTTTTCCTTTTTTAGGTTTACTACACAGATTACCTACCCAAATCCGATTAAAATAATTTTTGATTTTTTACCCTCTGTTAAGTTTAAATAAAAAAAGGGACTCTTTTTATTTAAATGCCCTCCCCCTTCATAACAGTTGGTAACAACAAATTATGAACTATGAACCTCGCACAACACTCACTCACACCGAGGCTGTTTAGCCTTGTTCTTTGTGTTATGCTTTTTCAACTCACCGTCGTAAAAGCGCAACCTACTTTTCTTTGGGACAAAACCTATGGTGGAGATGAATATGAAGAACTCCACGCCATTCGGCCTTTTAATAAAGGAAATAATATAATTTTTGGTGGAAACACTCGCTCAAGAATTAATGGCAGTGTTACGCACGAAGCATGCGACACTTTCAATTATAATTACGATTATTGGTTGATGAAAACTGATATTTTCGGGAATAAAATTTGGGATGCAAGATTTGGAGGAGGAGGGTACGACCTTATGTGGTCTGTAATTCCTACCTCTGATGGGGGGTTTCTTTGTGGGGGGTTCTCCTGGTCAAATATGGGATGCGACAAATCTGAAGACAGTTTTGGAGGAGCAGACTGGTGGTTGGTAAAAACAGACGCAGAAGGCAATAAACTTTGGGATAGAACTCACGGAACAGATGGCCACGAGGAGTTAAGAGACCTTATCGAATTGCAAGACGGAACTTTTTTAGGTGTTGGATGGGGATTTAATGGGCTTAGTGGAACTTTTGAAGCTTCTGTTGCGGGAACTGACCCTAATACAGATATTAGATTAGTAAAATTTTCAGCAACTGGTGATCGTATTTGGGATAAAACTTACGGAGGAACTGGAAATGAGTTAGGTTTAAAAATTCTTCAAACCCCGCAAGGTGACCTTATTATTGGTGGAGAATCTGCTTCTCCTAAAGATACAGGCAACAAAACAGACACCCTACATGCCGATCAAAGCTTTCGAAAGTTCAATGACATGTGGGTTTTGAAACTAGACCACGAGGGTGAAATCATCTGGGATAGAACTTTTGGAGGAGATAGCAATGATGTTTTGGTTGACATCGAAATTCTTTCAGACGGTGGTTTTCTTTTGGCTGGACAATCTTTTTCTCCGCCTTCAGGTAATAAAACATCCGAAAATAAGGGCAAATCAGATTTTTGGCTAATAAAAATTGACGGAGATGGAAATAAAATTTGGGATCAGTCCTATGGTGGCGAAGATCTAGATGATGGTTATGCAATTTATGTAAACGAGGAGCAAGAAATTCTTTTTGGAGGAGTGTCTAAATCTCAAAATACATCAGAAGATAAAACAGATCCAGCTGAGGGAGGATATGATTATTGGATGCTATTTTTAGAACCAAATGGCGATAGGATATGGGATGTTTCTTTTGGTGGCTCTAAAGATGATTCTATGTTTGATATGTTTCCAGTAGCTGATGGTGGAGTTATTTTGGGAGGACATAGTGCCTCGGAAGTCAGCGGATACAAAAGTCAGCCGAATTTTGGAAACAATGAAAAAAATGATTGGTGGATAATAAAGACAAATTGTAGTTTAGATTTGGATTTGGGGCCAGACACTACCATTTGCGAGGGCACAAAAATTCTTTTGGATGCTTTACAACTCAATTGTAATGATTGCCAATATAGATGGAGCGACGATGTAAATGAAAGAGAACCTATAAGGGAATTTGGAGAACCTGTAACCAGAACCTTGGATGTTTATGTTTCGAGCCGTAGTGGTTGTGAAATTCGAGACACCATTACTGTAAATGTAAATAATGCACCTGAAGAAGTTTTTGCAGGCATTACTCCACCAAGATGTCCCGAAGAAAATACTGGCGCTATCCAAGTAGTTGGGATTGATGGCGGTACTGCTCCTTATTATTATTCTTTTAATAAAGGGCCTTGGCAAACCTTTCCTAATTTTTTTAACCTCGGAGGTGGAGAATATACTTTAGAGGTTTTAGATATTAATGAATGTACAACCGACACCACTATTGTATTGAAAGCACCGCCACCTATTGACATTATTATTGATGGAGGTGGAACGATTAAACTTGGAGAAGAAACTACTTTGATTCCATTATTTTCGGAACCAATTGACTCATTTTTTTGGAAACAAGAACCGACCCTTTCTTGTTTTGATTGTTTAACACCAATCGCTGCTCCCATAGAGACAACCTCCTACACGCTCACAGCTTTTGATGAAAAGAAATGTAAGTACATCGCCTCGACTGTCGTTGCATTGGACAAAAAAAGACCCATTTATTTTCCTACAGGCTTTTCACCAAATAATGATGGTGACAATGATTTATACCAATTCTATGTCGGCCAAGGAGTTTCTAAGATCGAAACCTTTAGAATTTATGACCGGTGGGGCGAATTACTTTTCGAAGTAAAAGATTATGTGCCAGGAGAATTTTTAGCAGGTTGGGACGGCAGGCTACACAACCGAGATATGCCAAATGGCCCCTATGTTTATTACTGTAACATAGAATTTATTGATGGGTGGACTGAACAAATAAAAGGCCATTTTACACTTGTGAGGTAATTACTAAAAAATTCAATTTTGCTGGAAATTTTGTGGTGAGAATTAAACAACCTATTTTTCCAGCAAAATTGAACTATTCATGAAGATTTTCAACTTAAATAAAGAACTAACAAGGCAGGAGAACTGGATTTATGGCACCATTGGTTTAATACTAATGGTTGGTCTATGGTGGGCAGCTGCCGAAGCATTTTCAGAAACAAGATCTTTGGTCGAAACTACTCAGCAACTACCATCAACTATTGGTAAAGACTCCACTGCCAACATGGCCAAATTAGATTCGATACTGAGAGCAGATTCGATTAAAATAGCAAATGCAACCGAGTATGTCAAAGAATACCCTTTGCTTCCTACCCCACTCCATGTAGTCCAATCTTTTCCAAGGCTATTTCAAAAAGATAACATTCTATGGCATGTATGGGTTTCTATTTGGCGAAATCTGAAAGGATACTTTTGGGCAATCGCTTTTGCAATTCCCGTCGGTTTCTTACTAGGTTTATTTCCAATTTTTAAAGGAATGTTCAAAAATCAGGTAGATGCACTCCGGTACCTGCCACTGACTGCTCTTACGGGTCTCTTCATGCTTTGGTTTGGCATCTCGGAAAGCATGAAAGTTGCCTTTCTTGCCTTTGGTATCATTGTATATCTTTTGCCTGTCGTTATGCAACGTATTGAAGAGGTCGAGGCAACCTATCTTAAGACCGTTTTTACGCTAGGAGCAAACACCTGGCAAACGATAAAAAACGTTTATTTTCCCTCTGTGATGTCAAAATTAATAGATGATATTAGAGTTCTAACGGCTATTTCTTGGACTTATATCATCATCGCAGAATATATCAATAGAGAAGACGGAATCGGTAGTATGATTCAGATAAAACAGAGATTGCAAATGCGGGCAGATATGTTCGCTATTTTGCTTATTATCATTACTGTTGGATTCCTTCAAGATAGAATTTTTGTTTACTTAGACAAGCGACTTTTCCCTCACAAATATTACAAATCTGCCATCTCTGGGTTGAAAGATATCAAATACGGAATTTACTTAGTTTTTGGTATTTTCATTGTCAAAGTAATGCAAGAAATTTTCTATCCTCAAGCAGGAGACATGACTAACAATATTGTTTATATCGTCTTGATTTCCAGTGTTTTATACATGCTTTACGGGGAATTTAAGATTAGTAAAACTGTCAAACCAATTTAAGACTTAAAACGTTTTTTTTATAAAAAAATGGGCTACAAAAAGTTATTTTGTAGCCCATTTTTAGTACTTAATTCAAACATCATTTTAGATCTCCAAGAATGTTATTTTTCAATTTCTTGAATTCAGCTTCGGTAATGACTTTGGCTTTTTTCAACTCGCCCAGTTCTTTCAATTTACCTAAAATATCTACCTCTACTGAAGGTACAACTGGTTCATCAAGTTTTACTTCGGTGTTTTCATTTGCAGTTGCTTTTTCAGATTTATTTGATTTTATTTCTGGATTCTCTGCAGGTTGAACAGGTTCATTATCCTTGATCGTGAAACCACCTTCTTCAGTTGGTTTTCCTTTAGTCTCCTCCTCTTTTTTCCAATCCTTCACGATATCCTTACCTTTTTCAAATTTCTCTTTATAAAGCTGCCGAACGCGGTCTGGGTCAAAGTCCAAAATAGTACCGCCTGATTCAAAATGCTTTTTGAAAACTTCTCCCAAAGCATAAGTTGAAGCACCAGCAAAAGCAGATACCGTTGCACCACCAATTAAAGAACCTATTCCTGGAATCAATTTTACAACACTTCCAGCAGCGATTCGAGCCAGAGCTGTACTCGTCAAGGAGGTAACAATAGCCTTGCCTTGCAACTCATTGAATTCCAAATCATAGATTTTTGACATCTGTCGAATCATATCCAATTGTATCGCACTTACCGCAAAAATATCAGCGATTAAAACAGGGATCATACCTGCGCCCATACTCCAAACTACGTGATTTCTAATAATGGTATCTGCGTGCGTTGGAGCTCCTTTCTTTTTATCTTGCATTTCGAATAACTTTTTAGCAACCTTTTCTATCATAAATTTAGATTTTCTTTTATAAATCTTCAATAAGTAGCACGACTTAAATGATCGACTCATTTGTTGACGATTATTTAAGCCACCCTATTAATAACGTTCAAATTCATTGTTTAGGTTTTAATCATTAGACGAAATATTCTTAATCATATACAAAATACTCAATTGGAAAGGTTTTAAGGTTTACAAATGAACAATTTGCGTCAGGTTTACGTCAATGAAATATCAAAAATCAGGCAAGAAGCAATTCAAAAGCTTAGTTTTGCAACTTCATTTAAAATATACGCGTCTTTTAGTGTAGTTTTTAAAACTGTAAATGCGATAAGGCTGTTAAGAAACGCTCAAAAAATAACTTCCCGATTTCAAAAAATTAGTGAAGGGAAAGTGACTGATAATTAGGTTTTTTGAGCTAATTTTTTGAATTGAAGAGGGAAGTTATTTTTTGAGTAATACTAAATAGAATAAAAATTTACATGAGAATTTTAAAGATTTCATTTTACATTTTGGGTTTGCTAATTTTTTCAAATTCTTGTTCCAATGAACTTGATTTGACTGCTGAATGGAAAGATATTCCGATTGTCTATGGAGTCTTGCAGGCAAACGCTCCAGTACATTACATAAGAGTCGAAAAAGCTTTTTTAGACCCAGAAACTGGACCATTGGTTTTGGCTAAAGAGGTAGATTCCTTATATTATCAGGACGCAACCGTAGAAATTTTAAACCTTGATAGCGGGCAAAAATTTACTTTAGAAAAAGTTGATGCAATTCTGGAAGGATTACCGAGGGAAGAAGGAGTCTTTGCCACAGACCCCAATTATATTTATAAAATCGACGCTTCTCAAATGCCACTTTCTGGAGGCGAAAATTTACAACTTCAAATTAATAGGGGTGAAAATAAAGAATTAATCACTGCTGAAACAGTCATTATTCCGCCACTAACGATTACGCGACCAGTCATACCAACGATTAGAGGCTGGACCAATACTGTGAAGCAAAGAATTTCTTGGAAACCCAATTCAGATGATACGCAAATATTTGATATTGAATTTATTTTTAAATATGATGAAAAAGTAAATACCCCAGGTTCTTCTACAGTTTCTAAAGAAATATCATGGTTCCCTATAAAAAATAGAAAGATAAGTGATGAGGAAAAAGGTAGTGCTCAATTAAACAACGAAATTAGTGGTGCTTCTTTTTATCAATTTATAGGAGAAACTATCAACAATGATGTCCCTGCTATTCGAGCTTCAAAAGGAATTGACATTGTCGTACATGGTGGTGGCAGAGAAATAGAAAGGTTCTTTACAATAACTTTGGCCAATTCTGGTATAACAAGTTCGCAAGATGTTCCAGTATTTACCAATATTTCTGGAGGAGGACAAGGCATCTTTAGTGCTAAATCTATTGGAAGGTTCAACAATATTCAATTAGAATTGGACGCAAGAGATTCTTTGCTTAATGGAAGATTTACTAAGGACTTAAATTTCCAGTAAATAAATTATTCAAAGTATTAACCAAACAAAAAAAGCCATCCGATATCGGATGGCTTTTTTTGTTTTTTACAAGGACGGATGCCATATCGCACCGCTCAACCAATTACCCTTGCTGCGTTTCCGCCCTGGGGGATTCATCAGGAGCTGGTCGTACAGCATCCGCCGCCGCAAAAGTAATCGGATTTTCCAAAAAACAAACAATTCAAGCGATCAAAATTTAAATAGAAAACTACCTTCATAAAAAATTGAGATTATCGATCGTCCACTGTCCTAAAAAGCCCTCATTACATTAGATTTTATTCTAAAATATTTAGCACCCAATCAAATACTTCTTTTTTCCGCTACGCTTCGTTAAAAAATAGAACCTTCCACCGCAGCGGATGCAATGATTTTTTTGCCTTGATTCACGAAAAATCTGCGTTGTCAAAAATGAAAATTATTTAAATCGCGCTACTCAAGAGCTTCTTTCAACTGAACAATCAAATAACTTTTCAGAAAAAAGCTTTAGTAATCTCTACAAAATCATTTGCCTTCAAAGAAGCACCTCCAATTAATCCACCATCCACATCTGGCTGACCAAAAAGCTCTTTTGCATTGGCAGGTTTGACACTTCCACCATAGAGAATCGTCGTCAAATTAGCAGCTTCTTTTCCATATTTCTTTGCAACCAATGAACGAATAAATTCATGCATTTCCTGCGCTTGTTTGGGGCTGGCAGTTTTTCCTGTTCCAATTGCCCAAACAGGTTCGTAAGCCAAAACGACATTTGCTATATCTTCTTTTTCAATTACATCAAAAAGTGATTCTTTCAATTGCTTTTTCACAACATCATTTTGTTTTTTGGCTTCTCTTGAATCCAATTTTTCACCAAAACAGAAGATAGGTTTCATGCCATTTGCCAAAACAGCTTTTACTTTCTCCCCTATTAGTTTATGCGATTCTTTATAAATTTCTCTTCTTTCGGAATGACCTAAAATCACATATTCGCAGCCAACAGACTTTAGCATAGAAGCTGAAATCTCCCCAGTAAATGCACCTTTTTCAGATTCATGGCAATTTTGAGCACCGACATGCAAATTTAAAACATCGTGCAAACTTATAGAAGTTGGCTTAAGGTGAATGTATGGAGGACAAAAAACAACCTTCACTTCAGATGGCGCCAAACCATCACGAACCTGCATCACCAAGTCACGACCCATTTCATAAGTCATGTTCATTTTCCAGTTACCGGCAACCATTCTAATTCGTTTCATAATTTATCTTTATTTATTTGAATCACAAAAATGGAATATTAAAAATAGAAATCCCGAATTTTCACTAAGAAAATTCGGGATTAGTTTGTAAATGGGATGTAACTAATTTTTCTTTTACGACTCTCTTATTAGATCAAGTCTAAAAACAACTAGCACAACTAAAAGTAGTGATAATATGATCATGGGTAAAGTTAAAACGTTAAAAAATAGTGTTTGATAGAATTTTTCTTGTTCTGGATAATGTTCTCAAATATAAATAAAACTAAACTGTATGTCAAGTAAAAATGCCACACAAAACTAATTGGATGGCATTTTTACCTAATACTTTTAGAATACGGTAACGAATTCTGATTTTACGGTGAATTAGACTTTATTTATGAAAAATCACTTCCACCTGGATTCGCATCATTGAATTTTTTAGAAACAACTGCCCAATTCACAACATTAAAAAATGCTTGAACGTAATCAGGTCTTCTATTTTGGTAATTCAAGTAGTATGCATGTTCCCATACATCCAATCCCAAAATTGGTGTTCCTTGACAGTCCACGACATCCATCAAAGGATTATCTTGATTTGGAGTTGAACAAATAGATAATTTATCATCTTTGTCAACACACAACCATGCCCAACCTGAACCAAAACGGGTTCCAGCTGCTTTTGCAAATTCAGTTTTGAAGTTTTCAAAAGAACCAAAATCTCTATTGATTGCTTTTGAAATATTCATTGTAGCAGATGGTTCTCCGCCACCGTCAGGAGACATTACTTCCCAAAATAAACAGTGGTTGTAATATCCACCTCCATTATTTCTAACGCCACCAGAGTGTTTAGAGACATTAGCTAAAATATCTTCAATTTTTTTGCCTTCAAGGTCAGTACCTTCGATAGCTGCATTTAATTTTTTGGTGTAACCAGCATGGTGTTTTCCGTGGTGGATTTCCATTGTACGAGCGTCGATGTGTGGCTCCAATGCATCTTTAGCGTAAGGTAAACTTGGTAATTCGAATGCCATAAGTGAGTTATGTTTTTAATGTTCGAAAAATATCTTTTTATAAAATTGTTTAAAAAGAGGTTATAATGAACCTCAACTCTTAAACCACCGCAAAAGTAATAAGTTCAAAGCCATGCAGGGTAAACATTCATGGTTTTTCTAACTTTAAAATGGCTCAATAAAATAATAGGTGTATTTTGCTCTACAGATTTTTTACTGTAGGTTATAAAGACTTCCGTGCTATACTTTCGTTTTAGAGCGTTTTTTTAGTTGAAAGATAAGTCCTTTCTTTGCAGGCATTTTCATAAAATAGACTTTAATAAAAAAGGTTCTTAGTCAATAAATTTTTCACTTCAATCTGACCACAGAATTTGTCTAAGAACAAAAAAAAATTAGATTCAAAATAATTAAACATGAAGTTCAGAACAGAAAAAGATAGTATTGGGAAAATCAAAGTACCTGCTAACGTTTATTGGGCAGCCCAAACCCAACGCTCGACTCAAAACTTTAAAATCGGAAGCGGAACAATGCCGATTGAGGTAATTCGCGCTTATGCCATTTTGAAAAAAGCCGCAGCGAATACAAACGCAGCCGCAGGCGTTTTGCCAAAAGCAAAAGCAAAATTAATTGGCAAAGTTTGCGATGAAATTCTTGATGGAAAATTAGATGACCAATTTCCGTTGGTCGTATGGCAAACGGGTTCTGGGACACAATCTAACATGAATGTCAACGAGGTAATTGCCAACCGAGGCCATGTGATAAATGGAGGAAAATTGACTGATGATAAAAAATATTTGCACCCGAATGATGATGTAAATAAATCTCAATCATCCAATGATACGTTCCCAACTGCCATGCATATTTCTGCCATGAAAATGTTGGTTGAAACAACGATTCCAGGTATTGAGGCATTGAGAGATACTTTGGCTGCTAAAGCCAAAGAGTATAAAAAAGTGGTAAAAATTGGACGTACTCACTTTATGGATGCGACGCCAGTTACCGTCGGTCAAGAGATTGGAGGATGGGTTTCTCAATTGGATCATGGATTGGCAGTGATTAAATTTACGATGAAACACTTGAGCGAATTGGCTTTGGGTGGTACTGCTGTTGGAACGGGTTTGAACACACCAAAAGGATACTCCAGAAACGTCGCAAAAGAGATCGCAAAAATAAGTGGATTACCTTTTGTAACTGGAAAAAATAAATTTGAAGGACTCGCTGCACACGATGCTATCGTGGAAGCGCACGGTGCTTTAAAAACCGTGGCCGTTTCTTTAATGAAAATCGGAAACGACGTAAGAATGTTAGCCTCTGGCCCAAGAAGCGGCATCGGCGAATACATCATTCCAGCAAACGAGCCAGGTTCATCCATCATGCCTGGAAAAGTAAATCCTACTCAATCGGAAGCATTGACGATGGTTGCTGCTCAGGTCTTAGGAAATGACGTTGCGATTAATGTCGGTGGTTCAACAGGACATTTCCAATTGAATGTTTTTAAACCAATGATGATTGCTAACTTCATTCAGTCTGCTCGATTGATTGGTGATGCTTGCCATAGTTTCAATGATAATTGTGCAAAAGGCTTAGAGCCAAATTATCCGCAAATCAAAGAGATGCTCGAAAATTCTTTGATGCTCGTTACGGCTTTAAATACTAAAATCGGTTATGACAACGCAGCCAAAATTGCGAAGAAAGCACACAAAGAAGGAACAACTTTGCGTCAAGCCGCAATCGCATTAAAGCTGCTTACTTCAGAAGAGTTTGACAAATGGGTTCGCCCAGAAAATATGGTTTAGAAAAATATCCAATAAAAGCCGTGGCATAATGGAACGATACTAAGTTGTGCTCCGGCTGAAGCAAAAAAATATTGAGAAATATTGAAAAAATTAGTGCAATGGTTTACCCTAAATTCGTGGGATGACTCAATGTCATCCCACGAACGTGCATTATACCTTTCAATAAAAAGGGTGCAATGGACACTTTGTTTGTTGGCAATATGTTTTCTTTCGTGCAAGAAAAGTGAACCCTATTCTTTTTTTGTCGCAGGTCATGTTTATGGAAAACCGTCACCAAAATCAATTGGCGTTCATCCACCTTTTGTAGAAAAGTTTGGACTCATAAAATCTACGCCCGATATGAGCTTTGGAATACTGACTGGCGACATGGTTTTCATGGATAGCGACAAGCACTGGGATAGCCTTCATACAGATTTAAAACCATTAAATATTCCAATTCATAAAGTGCCTGGGAATCATGAATTGGTTAGAAAACGAAAAGAATACGAATCTCGCTTCGGCAAAACTTATTCAGCTTTCATTCAAAATGGAGACCTATTTATCCTGTTAGATCCTTTGTTGGATAAATGGAGCATCACAGGCGAACAACTGAAATTTTTAAAATCAACTCTCTTAAAAAACGAAGCACTCAACGGTAACATTTTTGTTTTTTTTCATCAACTACTTTGGTGGTCACCTGAAAACAAATTCAAAAACGTACAACCCAATTGGATTGGCTACAGAGGTGATTCTTGCAATTTTGAATCTGATATTTTACCTCTTTTCAAAAATACTGAACAACCTGTTTACATGTTCGCAGGAGACGTCGGTGCCTACCCAAATAAGAATTCTTTTTTCTACCATAAAGAAAAAACCGTTACCCTCATCGCCAGTGGCATGGGCGGTGAAAAGAAAGATAACTTCCTGATTATCAAGGTAAACGAGTCAAAAGAAGTCGAAATTAAGATGGTTGCTTTGAATGGAGATGATATAAATGGGTTAGGAAAAATTGAGGATTATGAGTTGCCAAAAGATTAACAACTCTCATCTCATTCATCCTTCAACAAATCTGGCCTACGCTCTTTCGTCCTCCGATATGCCTGCTCTTCCCGCCACTCATTAATCTTTGCTTCGTGGCCTGAAAGCAAAATATCAGGCACTTTCCAACCTCTAAATTCAGCAGGACGCGTATAGACAGGAGGCGCCAATAAATCATCCTGAAAAGAATCAAAAAGCGCAGAAGTTTCGTCGTTCAAAACACCTGGAATCAATCGACCAATCGAGTCCACCAAAATCGCTGCAGGCAACTCCCCTCCTGACAAAACAAAATCTCCAATCGAGATTTCCATCGTTACAAAATGCTCTCGGATGCGTTCGTCAATTCCTTTATAATGTCCTGTTAGAATCATCAAATTCTTTTTCAATGAAAGCGCATTTGAAGTGCGTTGCTCTAAGCGTTTTCCATCTGGTGTCATGAAAATGATTTCGTCGTAATCTCTTTCTTTTTGTAAATCTTCAATGCAATTGACAAGAGGTTCGCACATCATGACCATGCCAGCTCCACCCCCAAATTGATAATCATCAATCTTACGAACTTTACCCAAACCATATTCTCGAAGGTTTACCAAATTCACCTCCAACAATCCTTTGTCTTTCGCTCGTTGCATGATCGAGTGATTGAGCGGACTTTCCAACAATTCTGGTAAAACGGTGATGATGTCGATTCTCATAATAAAAATTTAAAACAAAAACTAATCTTAGTGAAATCGTGGCACGACTCTAAGTTGTCCCACGATTAGAGCGGACGTTAGTGGAATAATTTGAAGGACGACTTTGAGTCGTGCCACAAACCGTTAAAGTCATCGAAGTCACTACTTCTCCAAAAATTTCATAGGCTCTATCGCCTCATATTTCGTCAAATCATGCATCGAAGGAACCACTGAAACATATCCTTTTTCAACTGCATTGACATCCGTATTTGGGTTTTTATCATTATTGACAAACTGACCAGTCAACCAAAAATAAGGTCTTCCAACAGGGTCTTTCCCTTCTTGAAATTTCTCAATCCAATGTGAATCAGCCTGATGACAAACCTTAATTCCTTTTATCTTTTTCTTTGAAATAGCAGGAATATTTACGTTTAACAATTTACAGTTTGGCAGCCCATTTTTAAGGACATTCTTAATGATTTTTCGAACATACTTTTTCGAAGGTTCAAAGTCTGCTTCCCATGAGAAATCAGTCAATGAAAAACCAATTGAATCAATTCCTTCAATCGATGCCTCCATCGCGGCCGACATCGTTCCGCTGTAAATAATATTGATAGCTAAATTGGAACCATGATTAATTCCAGAGACACACAAGTCCACTTTTTTATTTTTCAACAAAACGTGCTTGCCCAATTTTACGCAATCAGCAGGAGTTCCGCTACATTTATAGGCTTCGACATTTTTCATTTTTTTGAAAATATCGACTTTCTTCAATCGCAATGGTTTATTCAACGTAATCGCATGTCCTTGACCACTCTGCGGTGAGTCTGGCGCGACGACATAAACTTTCCCAAATTCCTTGGCAACGGACACCAAAGCTTTCAATCCTGGAGCCGTAACCCCATCATCGTTTGTTACCAAAATGGTTTTCTTCTTCATTTGAAATTTTTAATGAGAACAAATGTATAAATTCTACAAACATGGACGGTTCTCTGAACCTCTAAGAGTTTCAATAAATTGTATTTATTTTTCGATCATCTAATATAAGTAGCCTAACTCAAATAATCGACACATTTTTGACAAACAAATTTTTCGCTACCCTGCGTTAAAAAATATTTCCGTAGCGCGGCTATGCAAAGATTTTTTGCCTTGGTTAGCAAAAAATCTGCTCTGTCAGAAATG
>CALLVG010000129.1 GCA_938010715.1 uncultured Saprospiraceae bacterium | reverse complement strand
TATCAGCCAAAACCAAATAGGCCAAACCTTGACGATAAGGTTCATTCTTTTTAAAATGAATCAATCCATTTGGTTGAATGGCAACTTTATCAATCAAATAATTTTCACCTTGAAACATGCCAATCAATTGAGCATCACCAGAAGTAGGGCCACCTTCAATTTTGATTTTGATATCTGGATTTTCAGCTTTGCTGTTGGAAGTAGTTGTAGAAATTGTCGTAGTTGAATTTGAATCACTACCATTCGCAACAGTGGCAGATGGGCCATTACAAGCTAGATAAAACATTGCAATCATTAAAAACATAACTCGCATAAATTCGGGATTAGTAACTAATTAAAAAACAAGCTCTAGTAAAAGCTCTAAAGCTATTTACGCAAAACACAAAAGTAAAAACCAAAATTGAACCAATCTCGGTTTTTTCTAATATGTTTTTTAAAGTTTTGCAAATCGTTCACTTTTTTTTAAAAAAATAAAACTGCTTGATTGTGCTACATTTTGGATTGAGGTAAAAAAACCTGACTTTTGTAATAGAGAAAACGTTAATTCACATAAACCACACATACTATGACGAATTCGATATCATTATCGTCCGATCTTAATACACTTTTCCTAATAGAAGAAAGTCAGGTTGTTGCCTTTCCCCTTTATTCAAAACAAGGAGTCCTCATTGGTTCTATTCAAAACCAATTGGTCGCTGCGACAAATAAGGCATCAATTGATAAAAACACCGTAAAAGTTGACATTGTTGAGACCAGCAAAAGTCAAATTCAATTTTACTATTCTGATAAAGTAAAACAGGCATTTATTATCATTATTGATATCATGGCTGAAAAAGGAGCAGATGCACCAAATTTTAGTTATCGAGCTCATACCTACAACCTGCTCAAAGAAAATATCGTAATTAAGAAAACGGAGGATAAAATTCTGCTTTACAGAGTACCGCAAAGAGCGGTTATCGTGAAGGATGAATTGACCCCTTTTAGCAGTGGAGGAAATAAAAGAAAATCTATTTTGTAATAGCATCCTTGTATTCTTTCCAAGCTTTTACGGACAAATAGCTAGCATTCGTTTGATATTTGCTCGCTATTTGTTCGTAATAGTTTATAAACTCCGCTTCCTCCTTTTTATCCATTGGAAACGGAATGAGATTTTTAATAATTGATAAAAAATTCAATTCAAATTCTACCTCTTCCAATTTAAAGTTCTTCTTGAAATATCGATCATAAGCTCTGATTAATAACTCTACCACCTCATAATCTTCTGTTTCTGCTACCAACAACAAATTCAATACCCTCGCAGCTTTTTGCAAATCCTTTCGGTCTTCATATTTTTTGAAAGACATCATTTTTTTCAACCAATTTTTGCTTGACCCAAAATCTCCTGCCCCCATCAACATGACCGCAGTCTGTAGCATTAGGGTTAATTCGGAAGATACTGGAATAATAAATTTGCTGATACCTTTCTCAACTTCTTTTTCCAAATAGTTGGCATCCGAAAAATCTTTGGTTTCCAAAACATAATTAATTTCGTGCTTGATGATATTGATGAACTTCACCCTTTTGGCAAAAAAGTTCTCTGGGTTCTGGTTTCGAAGTTTTTGAAGCAATAGCTTAACGGTATCCATTTCTTTATTGAGAAAAGAAACCGCAATCGCATTACTCAAATTGATAATATATCTCGAAAACTCTTCCTTTTTGAGAATCTCATTTTCGTCCCAAACCCTTGCAGACTTTTGAAAATATTCGCTCGCCAAAGGTGCCCTACCCAGCAAATGATAGTACAATGCTTTAGATAAAAAGAACCTTAATCTGGAAAGTGAATTTTCGGGTTGCTCCCAACCGTCTGGATTATATTTGATTTGTAATTCGTTTCTATCGGCTTCCTGGGTATAAATAAATTTTGTTTGAACTTCAGAAATCAAATAGTCATAGATATCAAAGTATTTAAATTCATCATTAATATTTTTGATTTCTCTTTCTTTTACTGCTTTGAAATCATCAAACTTCAAATTGAATTTATTTATCCCTCTTGTTTTGGCCAATTTACGTTCCTCTCTATTTATTTCTAATAAAGCTAAAGAATCTGCCAAATCATGAGCAATCGACTTGGCTGTTTTGAGTCGATTGGCACATTGATCCAAAAGACCACGTTCGTACAAAAATTTAGAATCAATAATATGTTGCTTTAATTGAGCGCCTTTGGATTTCGGACTTCGATAGTCCCTCATACTTTTCAAGATGGCCTCATATAAATAGGATTTATCCATCGAAAGATTAGGAAACTTTCCCTTCAAATCCGTTTCATCATATTCTTTCATCGCATTGATTGCTTTGAATAGGCTGAAATAGTTGCTATTCTTCGCTCCCCCCTTCTGTGCATCCAAAGTAAAATACCTTTTTTCTGACCTTGAAAGGGTCTTTACCAATTTAAACAAGTCTTTCCTCGGTGTCATTTTAGTTAAGATCTACTTATTAAAATAATTTAAATGTTAAAATTTCTCAAAGATTAGAAATAAATTGAATATTTAGAAATTTGATAATGAGCAATTTATAGTCTTTAGACGATTGAAAACATAAAGCGCTACCAGTATTCCTTTCACATTGCAAATAGACTGAAAAACAGTTTATTACAAAACATATTTTAAATAATTTGTATTTATTTAATTTCTTTTTCTCTACATTTTTTCCAATAATCACTTTGATAGAAACCTTAAAGTAACCCAATTGAGGTTTGGGTCAGCCTTGATGTCACTATAAATTTGCATCGTGATTTAAAAATAAAACAGTTTTAAAAATTGTTTTTATGATTCGAGCTAAAGTGTTCAACTCAAAAATCACAAACCCTAAAAGATTGAAAGGTTATTCCAAGTATCTGATTCTTTTCTCGCCTTCTTAGGTTAGTAATAAAACAAAAAGAAGGGACAAACACTATGAGGAAACATACTATTTGAAGCAACACACTTTTTAGAGAAAAAGGAATAGTTATAAGGAATGCCTTTCATTTTAAAAATAACTTGATAAAAGTATCAAGTTGGCAGAAAATCGAATGAAAACAAATGCAAAGCAAGGATTACCCCCCATACTTTGCATACTGTGTGGAAGGCGCTCAAAATACTCGCGAAGAAAGCAAAGGAAAAAACCCTTACTGATCTGCGAGCAAAACGAAGAACTTGATTTGAGGAGCACGTTTTCCCACTAACCGATTTTTTGAAATAACTCTCTTTGGGTTTTGTCGGACGGTATTAGATTTTTTGGTGGAGGCTAGCCGTCCGACCTTTTTTGAAATTCTTAAGGTCGTATGACCTTTTAAAATATAATCCGAGTTGAAACGACAACTCGGCGCAAGATTGAATTAACTCTCTTTGGGTATTGTCGGACGGTGTTTATTTTTTTGGTGGAGGCTTACCGTCCGACCTTTTTTGTCAAAAGGACAAACAATTAAAGTATAATTTACCCCTCAGCTAAATTATACTTTAATAATTCTGCACAATAAAACCCCTCATTTCGGAATATGTCGAAAGATGTATTCCGATTTTTTTTATTGAAGGGTAGCATCATACTACAAAAATGCGTACTTTTGCCTTTCAAATTCTTCCCAAGATTCAGGTATTTTTAGACCTTGTTTATCAAACTACCATCCGAGTTACTATCCGAAACAGATACCAACCTGTATTTCAAGAATTGAAATTTTTGCTTGATCCCCCCTTCCTGTACGTATTACGTTAGGTCAATTCAGTCGGAATGTGTATTTTCGCACGATTTTAGAGACCTATCTCCACCGTACCCGAATTGAGTATAAAAGAAATGGTTATTTTTTGACCATTTTGTGATTCAATTGAATCATGAAAGTCATACTATGTATCGAAAGCATTTATAAAATTCAGTTTCAAGCTGCAAAGTCGAGTTTTCGGAACCTGATTTTCTCAAATTTACAGCCGTCCGTCGTGGATGCCTTGAAAGTTTGACTTCATCAGAACCCTAAACTTCAACTTTTTGCATCTGAATCCGACTTTTAAATATGCGCTTAATCCTTTTTTATAAAAAGGAATTTCTGAGAAAAACATCATTTGAGAAAACTTACACGAGTCTAGCATGGACATACGTTACTTTTTGAGCATACTGAGAAGACGATTTTGGATCATATTATTGGTCATGATAATCGCAGCACTCACAACCTATTTATTAGTTGGCCGAATGGCTGATAAATATAAGGCAGACGCTATCCTTTCAACAGGGATCATAGATAATACTACGTTTAAGATCGAAAATCTGAATGCATTTATGCAGGAGTTTGTTACTAAAACCAAGTTTAGTAACAAGATCAAAACTATGACCAACCCTACCTCTATTAGTCTTTTGACAAGAAGATTATTGTTACATGATTTGAGTGAAAATGACTCAAGATTTAGAGTCCTAACTTCTGGTGAGGAAGAAAGCAGTTTAATGGACTTTGACCAAGAATCCATTTCAAACTTTGCGGTTGAATTAGAAAATTACCGTGATAGTATGCTTCACCCAAAGGATACAGACAGAGAACATCAACTAAATTTTAAGCGTATTTCGAGAGCGCTTGGATACGATAGAGAGTCCATTCTGAAAAATTTAGAAATAAAACGCATTGGAGAGACCGATTACCTTTCGGTAGAATTTATTTCTGAAAACCCAGAACTCTCCTACTTTACAGTCAATACGTTTTGCGATGAAATCATCGAATACTTCCGTAACGAGCAGTTGAGCAAAGAAAATGAAGGGGTGAGCTTTTTCCGCCAAGACGCAAGGACAAAAAAAATGAGGTTTGATAGCTTAACGAAAATTGTCAACGACTTTCGTTTTGGAGCAGGCATCAGTGATATTGATGAAGAAACAAAAAATATTGTTAGCCAGATAAAAGAGTTGGAATTTAGAAGAGAAAATCATAATCTTAAAATTCCAGCACTAAAAGAAAATCTACGAAAAATAGAATTTGATATAAAACGTACTGCTGGTAAAAATGCAAATAGTTATGCTGATTTTGTTACGCTAAATTCTAAAATTGACCGCATTAATAAAGACATCAAACGATTAGAAGATAAGATATCTCGTTCTCCAGGTCAAACAAATAAAAGTTTAGAAAAAAAACAAAGTAACCTCATCAAAGAACGTGAAAAACTCAGTGAACGTCTTTCCAACTCTGGAGCTAAAAATTTGGACGAAGTAAAACGCGAAAACGAAAAACTTCGGGATCAAAAGCGAAAAATGCAGTTTGAATTAGAGGAAGCAGAAAACGCTGTAAAATCTTTGGATCGAGAGCTAAGAAAGAAGAAAGGCAAAAAAGTAAACATTGCCTCCAATGATGCCGAGCTTGGCGTAATCCAACAACAATGGGAAGTTGCTAAAGAAGAATATTTGGAAGCAACTGGCCGTGTAAAAAAAGCACAATTAGAATCAAGAAAACCAGAAGCTGAATTAGAAATCATAGAATACGCCGAAATTCCAGAAAAGCCAGAATCTAAGAATTTGGCCATTATGAGTGCTTTTTCAGGTGTTGCAAGTGGTATTTTAGCAACTTTGATAATTTTCTTGTTTTCATTTTTTGATAATAGTTCAAATTCACCATATCGTTTTTCTCAAAATTATGATTTGCCACTCTCTGGCCATATCAATAGAATCAAAAAGAAAAACATGAATTTGAATTCTATTTTCAATGGTGCTGTTTCTTCAAAAACAGTGGAAGCATTCAAAGAAAATTTAAGAAAAATAAGATATATCGTCGAGACGAGTGGTGCCAAAACTATTCTAGTAACCAGCAATAAAGCGCAGGAAGGTAAATCGTTTTTCCTTTTGTCTTTAGCTTACTCTTTGAGTTTAGGCAATAGAAAAGTATTGGTAATTGATACCAATATTAGAAATAATTCATTGAGTAAATTGGCGAATCTTGGACAAGATGCAGTTCCTTTTATTCGTCCAACAAGGATTACAAACAACAATATAAATCATCTTTCAACTTTGCCAGTACATGCTGGAAATTTGCCAAACAACGTTGACATACTTGGAAACTTTGGTGGAGATATGTCTCCAAATGAGGCATTAGCAGGGAAAGATTTTGTGAGGTTGCTTTATGATTATCAGCAGAAATATGACTACATTCTTTTGGAAGGACCTGCATTAAATGAATATGCAGACTCGAAAGAACTTTCTCTTTATGCAGATAAAGTAGTCGGTGTTTTTGCGGCACAATCATCTAAAGTCGCTGCGGACGAAGAGTCGATCGGTTTCTTAAATTCCTTAGGTGAAAAATATTTAGGTAGTGTACTCAATAGAGTTGACCGCCTCGATTAACATTAGAATAAAGTCTATTCGTTTTGATTAAAAAAAACTTGTTCAAAAATAAATCGAATTGAAGAATTATTGGGTCAAGTCGGGTATTTTGAGTCTTTTGGAAAAGTTTTCCATTCAAGGTTTTGCATTGGTCATCGTGATGATGCTTTACCGCTTGCTATCCAAGGATCAGGTTGGAGTTTGGGTAATGTTTTTGGGAATTGCCTCCATCATTGAGGTGGCAAGAATCGGATTACTTCAAAATGCGTTGGTAAAATTTCTAACCTCCGCATCTGATGAAGATTATCCTAAAATTGTAACAGCCTCTGTAGTTATCAATATTCTTTTTACAGTTCTAACCGTTGGGTTTTTATTGTTCTGCTCTTCTTTTATTGCAGCGCATTACAACGAACCTGAGCTGGAAATGCTTCTAAAAATCTATGCACTGACCAATATTGCATTGATTCCTTTTTTCCAATTCAATTATATTCAGCAGGCAAATCTTGATTTTAAAGGAATATTTTATGCAGCATTTGCGCGCCAATGTTTTTTCTTTTTGGTGGTAGGATGGCTCTTTTTAACTGCTGAAACAACCAATCTAAAATTCTTGGCGATCGGATACATTGTCGCAAGTGTTATTGGGTCAATTGTCGGGTACATTTACTGCAAGCCTTTTTTGAAATTCAGTAAATTGATTGATAAAGTTTGGGTGAAAAAGCTACTCGGATTTGGAGTGTTTGTCTTTGGAACCAACCTACTAACACAGATTTATAAAAATACAGACAAGTTTATTTTAGGATCGCTTCCAGGTGGAATGGTTGCTGTTGCCATTTACGAAGCTGCAATTAAAATTACAAATCTGACTGACATTCCAACGCTATCTATGGCCTCAATTCTTTTCCCTCAGTCATCCAGAACTGCCGATGGAAAAGATGGTAACGCTGGCGTAAAAGAACTGTACGAAATGGCCGTTGCAGCCATCATGGCATTCATGATTCCAACAATTATAATCATACTGCTATTTGCAGAAATATTCATAACGATTCTTGCAGGTGCAGAATTTATAGAAGCAGCTAACATCCTGAGAATCACCATATTATTTGGATTATTTATTCCTTATGCAGTACAGTTTGGAACCGTGGTAGATTCGATAGGAAGACCCATAACCAATTTTTGTTTTACAATTTTCAATCTCGTTTTGTTGATTGTAATAGATTACTTTTTTATAAAATGGTATGGGTTGATCGGAGCGGCATACGGTACACTTTTGACTTATGGTATCACGTTTGTAATAATGCAAGTATATTTGTACCGTGAATTAAATGTGGACGTCACAAAGACGATTACAAATATTCCTTTTTTCTATAAAAAAGGATTTGAATTAATAAAAAATAAAGGTAAAATGGTTGAAACTACCCCTACCCTTCAAGTAGATTTAACTGAGCCGAGTTCTATTGAAAAATAGGATTTTTAATAAAGAATTTTTACAGGCGTTTTGCCTGACTTTAAAACACATATCTGGTTTTCTCCCCCTTCTATCATTTTTTTTTGATAAAGAAACCTGCTTTCATTAATAACAAATTTAAAAGAAAAAGGCGATGACAGAAGCGCAATTTTTAGAAGGTTTATCTTACGCGGAGGATAATTTCAAAAATGAAAACGCTCCGCACTTACATGTTGACAAAAAGTTAATTAGAGAAAAATTTGACCTTACGGGGAAGAAAATTCTCGATTTCGGTTGTGGTATGGGAGGCATGTCTCTCTGGTATGCTACCAATTGGGATTGCGAAGTTTATGCACTCGATATTGATGGTCATCACATTGATGTGGCAAAGTCACTTCAGAAAAAACACAATGCTTCCAACGTAACTTTCGAGAAGAGAGATGTTTTGGAAACGCCATTGACGGAGCAATACGACATGGTTTTCTTAAATGATGTAGCGGAGCATATTCCACTCGAAATCTTAGGAAAAATATTGAGTCAATTAGCTTTTTCTTTAAAAAAAGGAGGAAGTATTTTCGTGACTTATCCACCGTGGCGCAGCCCTTATGCTTCTCACTTAAATCATGTAATCAAAACACCTTGGATTCAGTTTTTTCCTCAATCTTATGTTGAAGGATTGATTGAAAAGCACAATCATCCATTGGTTGGCGATTTGGAAAGCGATTTAAAAGAAGCTTATCATGGTCTCAACAAATTGACCCATGAGAAAATTTACAAATTAGCTTCTGAAGCTGGTTTGAAGGTTGCTTATCGCAAAAGTCACTCAATTATCAATAGAGCAGGCGGACCTTTCAAAAATATAAATTTGAGAGTTTGGCCGTTTGACTTTTTAGTAACTAAAGAGTTTTTACAATTACAAAATAAATAATTAGCGATATAAAAAGGTTTACTAAACTTTAAAAGTTTAGTAAACCTTTGCGATCTCTATAGAAATAGAAGGTAATGGACAGATCCAAATACGATATTGTACTTTTCACTTTGTTTCGTACCGACCACGAGTATTCCTCGGTGTCGTTATCATGGGCAAAGGAATTTGCAAAAAACAACCGCGTTTTTTACATCAATCATCCCTACTCAGTCAAAGATTTTTTGAAAGGGTTAAGTTCTGATAAAAAATTGCAAAAACGTGCGACGCAGTTGTTAACCAATCAAATTGCCTACGAAAAGATTAAGGAAATTCCAGAAAATTTCATTTCTGTTCAGCCTACCCTTTCGTTGCCAATTAATTGGCTTTCGCCAGGAAATTTATACAATTCATTAGCCAATTGGAATAATAAAATTGTTTTGAAAGCAGTAAAAAAAGTCCTTAAAGATTACGACATCAAGGACTTCATTTACATGAATTGTTATGACCCATATTTCGCAGGGCATTTACCGAAAGAGTTTGGTCAGACCCTGAGTATTTATCAATGTATCGATGATATTTCACAAGATCCGTACAGTATCAAACATGGTGAAAGATTGGAGCAAGAGGCAATTGCTAAATCGGATTTTGGGCTGGTGACTGGAACACAATTGAAAAGAATTTTACAGCCACATAATCCAGAAACACATATTGCGCACAATGCAGTTGATATTTCAATTTTTGAGAAAACTTTAAGTGCAGATTTTGAAAGACCAGATGAAATCAAGGATGTAACAACGCCTATCATCGGTTTCACAGGTAATATGGATTATTTGCGAATGGATTATCCATTAATAAAAAAAGTAGCTGAAAAGCATTCAGATAAAACAGTGGTTTTAGTTGGCCCTATCAATAGTGATGAGTTTTATGAATTGGGAATTGATAAGCTACCAAACGTTATTACCACAGGAAGAAAAAGCATCTACGATTTGCCAAAATATTTGAAATTCATGGATGTAACCATGATTCCATTTTTGTGCAACACTCTGACAAAAAGTATTTATCCGCTTAAGATTAATGAGTATTTGGCAGCAGGAAGCGCGGTTATTTCAACGTCATTTAGTGAAGACATCAAAGGATTCAAAGAAGTAATTTATTTAGCCGAAAATCATGATGAATTTTTAAATTTGATTGATAAAGCAATCGGCGAAAATAGTCCTGAATTACAACAAAAAAGATTTAAAGTTGCTCAAACCAACACCTGGGAAGCAAGAGTTGAACAATTTTGGCAGTTGGCAGAAAACCATCTTACAAAAACAGGAAAAATTGCTCCTAAAACCAGTACCAAAATAAACGGCACAGTTTAGTTTCAAGCCGATTTGATTAATGAGAAAACAACACTTCAATGTCTAAGAAAAAAGAAAAAAGATACGAACTGACAGACCACGACCGACTCATTGAGTTTGTCGGAGTTGCAGCTGCGTTGGTACTTATATTTGGATGTTTTCTTAAAGTAATGTTTTTATAAAAATCTTTAAGAAGCCCCGATGATTACAAGAATTGCCGATAATATATCAAATTGGTTGGAGACCAAGCTTTTTATCGAAAAGCTCAACAACCCACTCGGGTGGTTGTTTTTGATATTGGTTGGATTGGCCTTCGGATATTTAGTGAGTAAGATTGGTTTGGTGTTCGGTGTAATCGCCTTTGTTGCGATTATTGGTATTCCTGGTGTATTTGGAGCGATGTTCAATCCTCAATTTGGGTTAGCGTTGATGCTTTTCATCGGCTTTTTCGTTCACCTAATAAGTAAATACTCCACTGCACCTGTCGGTACCTCAATGGATGGTCTGATGCTCGTCATGCTGTTTGGTATGCTCGTCATGCAAAGTAGGAAGCGCATCAGCGGCTATGCTAAAAGTCCTATAAGCTATTGGGTACTCATTTGGGTTGGTTATAATCTACTTCAAGGCTTAAACCCTTGGGCGGCCTCCGTCATGGCTTGGGTTTATACGGTGCGAACCATGGCACTTTTGATATTTGTCTATTTTATCGCTTGTTATGCTTTTGACAGTCTCAAGAAAATAACTTGGATGATTTGGTTCATCCTTTATCTACTGCTTTTTACGGCACTGTATGGAATGAAACAAGAATTTATTGGTTTCTCTGCCGTAGAAGAAGCATGGATTTATGCCGATGAATTACGTTTTCAATTACTGTTCCAGTGGACGCGAATGCGGATTTTTTCGGTAACGAATGACCCGACGACTTTTGGTATCATGATGGCATTTGGTGGTGTTCAATGTTTTGGATTAGCGATGGGAGATAGACCGTTAAGTACTAAGATTTGGCTGTTTATCATGTCAGGTCTAATGCTCATGACAATGGCCTTTACTGGTACTCGAACGGCTTATGCCCTTGTCCCGATTGGACTTTTGATGTACGCCGCATTGACGCTTACGCGAAACATTGTCATTGGAGCCATTTTAGGTTTAGTTTTAGGAATTGGATTTGTCTCCATGTCCACTTCAAATCCACTAATATTTAGAATCCAATCTGCCTTTAGAGTAAGTGAAGATGAGTCGATGCAAGTTCGTTTTGAAAATCAAAAAATCATTCAACCATTTATTCATAACCATCCTATTGGAGCAGGTTTGGGAAGTACTGGAGTTTGGGGAAAGCGATTTACGCCAGATTCTTGGCTCGCTGAATTTCCGCATGATAGTGGTTTTGTAAGAATTGCTGTGGAACAAGGCTGGATTGGTCTGATTTTGTATATGATATTCTTATTCGTCGTCTTAAAAGAAGTTACCTACTATTATGTTAGGGTGCGCGATCCTGTTATAAAAAACCATTATTTAGGGATTTATCTGGTATTAATCATTTTGACAACCGCCAGTTATCCTCAAGAAATCATCGTACAGTTGCCGATTAGTTTGATATTTTATATCTATTTGGCTGCAGCCGTTAGATTGAAAGATTTCGATCCAAACTTCTCAGATGATCCAGCGATCATCAATAAATTTAACGATCAAGATAAAGCTACTTTAAAAGCATAAAAATGAAATTTCTTTTGATTAAAAATATTAATAAAATAACTAAAACGTTGAGTTTAGTTATTTGCCTTTTCTGCACGCAAACCATTGATGCACAGGTGGTTAACTTTGCGGATATTGTTCCAGAGGAAGGCACTCGTGCAAAATCTTTTGAAGATTACCTCGTACAGATTGCGTGGCAAAACAATCAAAGAAAAAGAAGCCTTGGGATAGAAAAAGAGGTGGCAGATGAACGTGTAGAATTGGCTAAAAAGCAATGGATGCGAGGCTTGCAATTTAATGCAAGTATGTCTCCAAGAGATAAGACTGTACTGTTTCAATTATCGCCAGACATCCAAGCGGCTAATGCCGGAGAAGTGATTCCTCCTTTCTTAAATTTCGGATTAGGTTACAGTATAGGAGATGCCCTGACTCAAAAAAATGAAGTAAGGATCAAAAAGAAAGAAACTGAAATCTATGAATTTAAAATAAACGAAGAGCGACTAATCGTAAGAAAAAGAGTTCTTGCAGCTTATCAACAGTATTTGAGTGCAATAGAAATCTATAACGCACGAAAAAAAGCAGAGGATGATGCTGAGTCAACTTATTATTTACTTTCGGAAAAATTCAAAAAAGATAAAGCCACTTTTGAAGAATACAACAACGCTTCGAGCGCATATCATAATTCAGTTGAAAAAAGATTACAAGCAGATTCAGAAATTCAACTGGCAAAAATTGATATGGAAGAATTATTAGGTGTTCGCTGGGAAGCTGTAGAACGCAACAAAGGGAAGTATTCTAAAAGAGGAAGAAGTTCCAAGAAAAAGAATTAATTTACGTTCCTATAAAAATTCTTTAGTCAGGTCGAAGTGAAAATTTTCTTTTCCTTAGTATTACTCAAAAAATAACTTCCCTCTTCAATTCAAAAAATTAGCTCGAAAAACCTCATTATCAATCACTTTTCCTTCACTAATTTTTTGAAATCTGGAACTTATTTTTTGAGCGTTCCTTAAAAACGTTTTTTAAAATAAAAACAATGACTCGATTCATTTTGCTTACGTTGCTCGTCACTACAATTTTTCAATTTGGAAAAGCACAAGAAGTAGCCGCTACTTCTCAAATTGATTCCATTACA
>CALLVG010000128.1 GCA_938010715.1 uncultured Saprospiraceae bacterium | reverse complement strand
AAAAAATCGAATAAAGGCATCGGACGGCTCTCGCTTGCAAACAAAAATTGATTGCCAATAATAAGTAATAAGGTCAGTACTAAGTTTTTCATTTTAATAAGGTTTAATTAGTGTATTAGCAAGGTAATACGGTTTGCACTTCTATTGACTTATATTCGATTAACTGATAGAAAATTCGGATGAAAGAAAGATAAAAAAGGTGGTAGGTTCGTTTTGTCTAAATTTATTTTTCTTATAGACAAATAAGGTCTGCAAAGGTTGCAGATAAATTAGATAAAATTCCAGTTTTAAAGAATATTATTTTGTTAACTTGAAATTTAGGTAACGGTTAAAGAATTTATATTCTTTAATTTTGGTTAAATCGTAATATTATTTTGAATAGTAGTGGAAAGGGGGAACCTCAATAAGTTGAACTTTAGTTTTGCTTAGCATATATTTTATTCCTCAAAATAAACCCTTTTTACGCGCTGTGAAATATTTGTAAATACCTCATAAGCAATCGTTCCATAACAATCCGCAAGTGACTCGGCAGAAGGTGTTTTTCCAAAAATAATCACCTCATCGCCTTCTGTCACGTCTGGAATATCGGTCAAGTCAATCATCGACATATCCATACAGATATTGCCAACTGTTGGTGCCAATTTTCCATTTACCAAAACAGAAAAATTACCATTGCCAGCCGCCCTCAAAAAACCATCGGCATAACCGACACTTATCGTTCCGATGCGCATGTTTTTTGATGCTTTTCCTTTTCGGCTATACCCAACTGTTTCATTCTTTTTGATATGGTTGATTTGTGAAATAGTCGCTTTGAGCGTCATCACATTTTGTAATTTATCGGAGATGGTATTGGAGCCATCAATTCCATAAATGCCAATGCCCAACCGAACCATATCCATCTGCAAATCAGGGAAACGAAAAATTCCGGCACTGTTCAAAATATGACGCATCGGGGAGTAGCCCAATTTTTTTTGTAAGGTGTCGGCTGCTGCCGAAAAAGTTTTAAACTGCTGTTTTGAAAATTGATCATGTTGCACATCTTCGCTCCCCACCAAATGTGAAAAAACAGATTTTACAATTAACCTTTTCTCCTTTTTTAAAATGTCTGATAACGTCGAAATATCTTTTGAAGAAAACCCCAATCGACGCATTCCAGTGTCAATTTTGATATGAATCGGAAGTTTGAGTTTTGGAGGTAGGGCATGAATCAATTTCGACAATTGACTCAAGCTATAAACCTCTGGTTCCAGTTGATATTGAAACAGTTTATTGAAAGTCGCTTCCTCAGGATTGAGTACCAAAATTGGTAATTTGATACCTGCTTCTCTCAGTTCAACGCCCTCGTCTGCATAAGCAACTGCGAGATAATCTACTTTCTGAAATTCCAGTAACCGAGCGACTTCCACACTCCCCGAACCATAGCCAGATGCCTTGACCATCACCATCATTTTTACTTCGGGTTTGAGATAGGAGGCATAAATGTTCAAATTGTGTTTAATCGCATTGAGGTTAATTTCGAGGACAGTTTGATGTGCTTTTTGAGCCAATCGATTTGCAATTTTTTCAAACTCAAAAGTCCTCGCGCCTTTGAGCAGAATTGTTTCGTTTTTAAATTGCTGCTCAGCTAATTTTTTAATAAAATCTGAAGTGTTTTTGAAAAACGTCGTTTCCGTTTTTTTAGAAAGGTGTTTTTTCAAAACGGTTATTTCAGAACCAATACCGATAACTTTTTTGATTTTCTTTTCGGTAAATAACTGAGCTACATTTTTGTATAATTCATTTGGCGAAAGCCCGCTTTGCAAAACATCAGAAAGTATTACAGTACGTGCTCGTTGAGCAGTTTGCTGTTCCATGAAATCGAGCGCAACACGCAAGGCAGTTAAGTCATTGCTGTACGAATCATTCAATAACAGGCACCCGTTGATTGCGGATTTCATTTCGAGCCGCATGTTCATCGGCTCAAGAGTTTGGAGTCGTTGATTGATAGTCGAGGCATCGTAACCTAAATGCAAAAGTGTCAAGCAACAATGCAATGCGTTTTCAACATTTGCACGGTCAGTGAATGGAATGATGAATTTTGCTTTTCGCTTTTTGAAAGTGGATTCCAAAAACGTTGAACCTTCCTTTATTTCTTTTTTTGAAATTTTTAAAGTGGCTTTTTTCTTCTTTTTAAAAGTCCAAGAATATAACTCACGATCCGCATATTTTTTTCGAATTGCTTTGCTTACACTAGAATGATCTTCACAAAAAATAATCGTTTCAGTTATTTTGAAAAGTTTTAATTTTTCTTCGATTTTCTCTTTTTGGTTTTTAAAACCTTCGTTGTGCGCTGCGCCAATATTGGTGAAAATTCCAATTTGTGGTTGGATGATTTTCGCAAGACGCTTCATCTCCTTTTTTTGAGAAATACCTGCTTCAAATATTCCCAATTCATCTCCTTTGCCAATTTGCCAAACCGAAAGTGGAACACCAATCTGCGAGTTAAAACTTTTGGGACTTCTAACAATTTTTTTGTCTATTTGAAGTAATTGATTCAGCCATTCCTTAATAATAGTTTTGCCATTACTACCCGTGATGCCGATGATAGGTAAATGAAATTTTTCGCGATGCCGTCTCGTTATTAACTGCAGCGATTCCAAAACGTTTTTTACTAAAATGAAATTTGCATCAGGAAAATGTACAACGTTTATTTTTTCAGAAATTAAAAAAGAACGAACTCCTTTTTGGTAAGCATCTTGAATATAATGATGTCCATTCTGTCTTTTCCCCGAAAGGGCGAAAAAAAGAGAATTTTCAGGAAAAATTACTTGACGACTATCAATCAATAAATATTTGATGATGCACAAAGTGTTTCCTTTTTGAAGGTATCGACCTTCAGTAATTTCTCCAACCTGATGAATCGTAAATGACAATATTGTAAGGTTTTACACAACTCAATCAACTGTTTTTTTGTTTATAAACTATAGAGTTGTCTATTTATATCACAAATATGAATAAAATGCAGCTTACTGACGGCTTGCCCCTATCAATTCTGAAGTTAAATCCTTAATTTTATAACCTTCAAGAACTATGGACATTCAAAAATATTAAGAAGATGAATTTTCGAATCCTCATAACAATGGTCTGCCTGTTCACTGTCGGAGTTTCTTTTGGCCAGGTGACTTTCCAGCCAAAGCAAAATTCCGACGAAGCGAAAGGTATCGTTTATGATAGAGAGTTTACAGTTGATTTGCGCTTTTTGCAAACCAATGGTTTTTCGCTAGGTATCAACCGTGCGAAGTTAAAAACTTATTACCTAACGCCGTTCTATCACTTTAGTATCGGGGAATTGAAGCATATTAAAGAATTTAGACGGCAAAGTTTCGAGTCAACAGGTTTTACTGGAATCGGAAACAATCAATCGTATATTTTTGGAAAAAAGAACAACCTATATGTTGTCCGAGGCGGTTATGGACAAAAACGTTATTTTTCAGAAAAAGCAAAAGTAAAAGGATTAGCAGTAGGTATGGCTTGGGAAATCGGCCCGACACTTGGTCTTTTGAAACCTTATTATCTTGATTTGGGATACCCGACAGATAATGGAACCAACCGCACTTATCGTCCAGAAAAATTTACGGAGGAAAATCGTGCTGTATTTTTGGATTACACTAGAGTCGGCGGTTCTGTTGGTCTAGGAAAAGGATTGAGCGAACTATCTATTCGACCTGGTGTTCATGCTACAGCGAGCGCCCATTTTGATTGGGGCGCATTTGATGAGTTTGTCAAAGCAGTAGAAGCAGGATTCATGGTAGATGTGTTTTTTGGAGATACAGACATCATGGTAGATTTAGAAGGTGTTGAAAATCGACCTTTTTTCCTGAATGTTTTCGTTAATTTGCAATTAGGAAAGCGTTGGTGATACTAATTACCAATTTCATAGTTTTAAAAAACTACTAAATCACGACGATTCTCGAAATCATCGTGATTTTTTTAAATAGAACAAAAATGATTGAACTACCGATTGTCGAGGGAAAATCTGAGCGAAGACGCAAACCTGATTGGTTGCGTGTGAAATTGCCTATCGGCCCCGAATATAAGAAAGTCAGAAAGTTGGTGGATGAGTACAAATTGCATACAATTTGTCAGAGTGGAAATTGTCCGAACATGGGGGAGTGTTGGGGTGCAGGTACAGCGACTTTTATGATTTTAGGAAACACTTGTACGCGTTCCTGCTCTTTCTGTGCAGTAAAAACTGGTCGCCCACCAGAGTATGATGAAGATGAACCAAGAAGAGTAGCCGAGGCCATTCAATTGATGGGCGTGAAACACGCTGTTATCACTTCTGTTAATAGAGATGAGTTGAAAGATAGAGGTGCTGAGATTTGGTATCAAACTGTTCGTTCAGTCAAAGAATTAGCTCCACAAGTAACTATAGAAACCCTGATTCCAGATGTAAAAGCCAATTGGGAAGCATTAACCCGAATGATCTCTGGAGGTCAAGAAGTGGTCTCTCACAACATGGAAACAGTAGAAGCACTCTACCGAAAAGTACGCCCACAAGCAAAATATCAACGCAGCCTTGATCAGATAAAAATCACTAAGGAATTCGGCAAACGTACCAAGTCAGGCATCATGGTCGGTCTCGGCGAAACTGCTGAACAAGTTTATAAAGTCATGGATGATTTGGTCGCTCATGGCTGCGATGTATTGACTATCGGTCAATATTTACAACCTACCAAAATGCACTTGGCCGTGGATGAATTTGTCCACCCTGATGTCTTCGCTGAATACAAAGAGGTTGGCCTTTCTAAAGGTTTTGCTTTTGTAGAAAGTTCGCCGTTGGTGCGTTCTTCTTACCATGCGGAGCGGCATTTGTGATGACTACCGATCGTGACTACGACTGATTACTCGGCACTGAGTCCTCAGTGAGTACCCACGACTGAGTACCCACGACTGAAGTCGTGGGTTGCCAAGATGTGTCACGAGCATGGCAACCCATGAATTCATTCATGGGTAATTAACGCGGATATAACACCTACTTAGGCATCTTCTCTCCCTGCCATTTCATACCATAGATCCTCCAAAATCGAGTTAACTCCTCCTTAAGGTTTTCCTGATCTCTGTGATGTTCTTTCTGTCTTTTAATGTAATGTTGAACGGCTTTGACTCTACTCTCACTAACAGAAAATGCACCATAACCCACTTGCCATTTGAAATGGTAATCTGACAATTTCAAATCATTAATTTTAATAGAAACTGCTCCTTTTACCTGTTTCATTACTTTGGCAGGACTATGTTTTTTGTCTAATAAAAATAGAGCATGTACATGATTTTCGGTGCCATTGATTTCTCGAACTCTACAGTCCAGTTTTCTAAATTCTTCCAACATTAGATTGTGAATTTCTCGTTCGTGTTCAAGAGGGATGATGTTTGCTCGATATTTGGTGCCGAAGATGCTATGCACCCAGATTTTGCATAAGGAATGCGACATGGTTATTGGTTTTCGTTAGTATGTTGTGAGAAAGGTAGGGGATTGTTTGTGTTTGACCAAATATCTCATGACCAAATTTCCCATGACTGAAGTCATGGGCTGCTGAGTCATGGGCTGCTGAACGCACAGGGATTATAGCAACCCATGAATTTATTCATGGGTATTATGAAACAAAATATTATAAAATTGCATACATTTGTTTTAAAATGGGAAACTATCTCACCTCCACACAGTAGATAAATATACTAATTCTGAACAGCAGCAAGTGAACTCATTTTTTGAGAATGAGAAAAACTGTTGTATTGCATTTAAATAATCACACATACTACAGCTTGCGATATGGAACCATGTCGCCTGCGACGCTGGTGGCAACTGCCAAAGCCAAGGGAATAGATACTCTTGCGCTCACAGATATCAACAACACAAGTTGTGCGATTGAATTTGTGGAACGATGTAAGGAGGCGGGCATTAAACCAATTGTGGGTATTGAATTTCGAAAAAACAACCGATTACTCTACATCGGTTTGGCAAAAAATCAAGAAGGATTTTATGAGCTGAATCAGTTACTCACAAAATCTTCGATTGATGAAGTAGAGTTGCCCGAACTCGCTCCACCGATGGAAAATGCATTTATCATTTACCCAGAATTGAGAAAGCAACTTTCCGAATTTTCTAAAAATGAATTTTTGGGAATCAAGCGATTAGAAGTCGTAAAATTATTTCGCTCGCCGCTTTTAGAATATAAAGATCGATTAGTGATTTGGCAACCCGTGACCTTTGCAGATAATGATGAAAAACATTGGCTCGCTCATCGCTTCCTGCG
>CALLVG010000127.1 GCA_938010715.1 uncultured Saprospiraceae bacterium | reverse complement strand
ACCATCAACTTTTTCAAATAATCGATCAAAAACTGACTCAACCATTCTTTCATTTCCACTGATGTAAACGGCTCTTGTTGTAGATAAAAGCATGAAAGCACCTCCATTTGGATTTAAAAATACCTCCTCTCCCGCTGATTTGAAAGACGGATCATCATAACCAGTAAATGTACAGGTTGCAGTTACGAAAAGTGGAAGTCTATCGCTGTTATCCCAATTGATGATATTTTCAATTTTTAAAACTCGCTCTTGTGCCCATCCTTTTGGACCACCGTGACCAAAGTAATTGATCAGCAAAACTCCTTTGAACATCGTCTGATCAATCGCTTCATTTACGGCTGGATACTTTTGACCTCCAGAAGTGGCAATTTGAGGAAATGCATCCAAATACAGCTTATCGACATTGAAATTAGGATATTTCGATTTGAAATCGTTGTAATGCCGCTCAGATGGGTTAACATGTAAAAAGGCAGTTTCGCCTTCATCATCATCACTTACCAATGTGATACGGTTTCGCCAATCACGCATGGTAGATGGGTCATTATCATAATTGATCAATTTATCAACGACACTGTTGGCCTCTTGAAGTGTTTCCACTGGTATTCGACCAATAGAAACATCCAAATTACCACCCAAACCATCACCATCACCTTCTGTCAACAAAGCGAAGTAATCATCTGTTGGGAAAGCGTTTACTGGGTTATGCGATTCCAAAGTTTCGTAGAGCGGAATAAAGTTTCGGCCAAAGCCGTAAACATCTTTGTAGTCAAAACTACCATCCCCAAAAAGCAATAACCATTTATATTTATCTGGATTACGATCATGCATCATTTTTGAAAAATTTCTAATTCCAACTGGATCCACTCTTCCACTCGAAAATTCATTCAAAATATGATCAATGCGAACCGTTACAACTTCATAACCATTAAATGTTCTTCTAAAATCAGCCAATCGCTCTACTGCTTCTTCAAAATCTTTGTGATAAACAATCACCAAATCTGCATCTGGGATACCATGGACATTTTGATTTTCTACGGCAATTGGTTCTCCTGGAGATTTTAACCCACCATTTTTATCAAAAGCTATAAATTCTTTAAGCACTCCTTCTGTAGCGGTATTGAAAGAAATTTCGCTTCCGCTAATACCAAAGTTTTGTTTTGAAACATTGGTAGCCTCAGTGATGTCCCAAACTTCAATATTTGAATTTGCTCCACTCAAAAGAAAAGCAGTCGTCGAATGTTGAGCAGACTCAATATTTCTAAATTGAAGCTGACTGCCATCCATTCTCAAACTTCGCTTTGCAGTGATTTCAATATAATCTAACCAAGCTTCGCTGTCATCTGCAGTTTCAGGATAATTGATGGTTAAAGAGACATTATCGCCTACAGGCTCGAAAGTTCCGTTGATAGTTCTGGCATGACAATAGTTTTCTATGTTGTTGCCTTTTCTTAGGGGAGTGAAAGTTTGGCTGGTTTCCGTTTGGTTATTAATTTCAATATTAAATTTCGTATTTCCATTAAATGTGCGAGCAACCATTCTCACTTTTACATCTATACCATCTTCTTTTATAATATTTGGAAAATTGAACTGGCGATCGAAAGTACGGCTTCGCGTATTTTTAAATTGTTCCCCATACCAAATCCGTCCACTACCTTGCGCTTGCACCCAATCTTTTAGTAGGTTTTTCTCTTCTTTTTCATGACGAATGACGTCATCAAATTCATTTGCTGTAAAAGCAACATTGTCGATGACCGATGTTTCTGCGATTCTTTTTCCAGCAGTAGTTCCCAATTTCAAAAAATAATAGTTTTCGTTATCGTATAAATTGGTCGGTAACGAAAGTGTTTTGTCTGTTTCAGAATATTGGATTTTGTTAGGACCTTCTCCATAAAACAAAATATAATCTCCAGAATTGAATGTTCCATCCCCTTCTCCAGAGACAAAAATTGGATTTTCGATCAAGTCTTGCTCTTGCACATTGTATCCAGGAGTAACTAAGCCACTCATCATTCCACCTCCATTTCCATAGATACTGATGTTTTTTGGATCTATATTATCAAGATCAAGATTGGCTTTTGTTTTCAAATAATCATAATCCAATTTATAAACTCCAGACTCAGAAACTGGAATCTTAATAATTGTACCATCTGCCAAAACTGACAAACGATTGATTTGAGCAGTCAAAAAAGAAATCGAAAAACAAAGAATGATTGAAAGATAAAAGGCTCTCATATTATTTTTTTTCTTGGTAAACAGAATATGGTATTTTTAGTTTTGATTGCAGAACGACTTATTAAAATAGTCTATTGCTTTGTTAAGACCACTGCATTTTCACCATTTAAAATATTAAATACTAAAAAAATGCCGTTATTAATTTATCATTTTGCGTTAGGTATTTAATCTTGTGTTTGATTAGAACGAAATCTAAGACACTTTAAATAGAGTCAACACCCATTTAAACACAAATCAACTCAAAATCTTTTTGATTTAACAACCTTCCTTAGTCAATGAAAAGACAAATACTTCTTATCTGTGTAGCTGGTTTGCTGTCGATCAATCTTTTCGGTCAAGATCCGATATTTAGCCAGTTCTATTCTGCGCCTTTACAATTGAATCCTGCATTTTCAGGAAACACCTATGCGCCGCGTATTGCGCTTAACTATAGAAATCAGTGGCCAAGCTTAGGAAGTCCGTATGTAACATACGCTGCCTCCTACGAACAATTTTTTGAGCCTTTGAATAGTGGAATAGGAGTAATGATTCAATCTGACGATGCAGGAGATGGGATTTATTCAACTACAAATGCGGCGTTGGCCTATTCTTATCGACTAACTATAAGAAAAGGGTTTTTCGCAAAATTTGGTACAGAAATAGGAGCATCTCAAGTAAATTTGGATTGGGATAGAATATATTTCGGAGATCAAATTGATAGAATAACTGGCCCAGGAGGTCAAAACGGTACTCCAATCATCGTTTCTGATGAAATAAGACCCGAAGAACTCTCAAGAACGTTTTTAGACATTGGTGCTGGATTTCTTTTTTACAATCCACATTTTTACGCAGGAGTATCTGCAAAACACCTTAATACGCCAGATGAAGGATTTATCCGTTTCAACGAAAACCTCGAAAGTGGCTTGCCCGTTCGCTGGTCAATACACGGTGGTGCGCAAATTACCATAAGAGAAGGAAATAGATTACAATGGCCGATTTTCATCTCCCCAAATGCAACTTATATACGGCAGGGAGATTTCGGTCAAATAGATGCAGGTGCCTATCTTGGCTTCGGTATGTTTTTCGCAGGAGCATGGTATAGACATGCACTGACCAACGCAGACGCCGCCATTGTTTCATTTGGTGTTCAAAAAGATATTTTTAAAATCGGCTACAGCCTTGATCTCACTGTTTCTGAGCTTGCAAGTCAAGGAACGGGAGGTGCTCATGAGCTTTCATTTATAATTAATTTTGAAAATGGTGAGCGATTTAAGAACAATCGTAAGAAATCTAAGTATAATGATTGTTTCAAGTTGTTTAGATAAAGAGAAGATACACGGTTAGATTGTTAAATGGCTTCATGGTTTGTTATCGCAAAACCATTTAACCATAAAGCCATTCAACCATATTTTCACTAAAAATAGATTATTTGAGTAAAATCATAAAATTAAGTTGAATAGCTCTTTTTTTGATTTTGATTTGAATAAAACTGTTACCAAAGTTAATTTTGGCATTTATTACAATGGTTGTGTTAATTTTTGGAAAGTTGAACAATTTTAATCTTTTAACTTTCGTCAAATTTGGCGATTGCAATTTTTAACTATCTTTGCCCGAATTTTTTTTATAAAAATCAAATTTTAGATTACGCATGAAAAAACTGCTGAAGTTAAGTGTTTTGATTTTAGGAGCTTCTATCTTCTTTGCTTCTTGTAAATCAAGTGAAAAATCAGATGTCACTGGTTGGAATTTCAATGACACCAAATGGGGTGGATTTGAGAAATTAGATTACGAAGGTCAAGCTACAGGTCCGAACCTTGTATTGATACAAGGTGGCACGTTCACTATGGGTCAAGTAGAGGAGAACGTAACCTTTGATTGGAACAATGCCGCTCGTAGAGTAACTGTTTCTTCATTCTATATGGACGAAACGGAAATTTCAAATAATAACTACAACGAATATTTGTATTGGATTAGAAGAGTTTTTGGGGAATCTTACCCAGAAGTTCTTTTGAATGCAACACCAGATACATTAGTTTGGAGAGACGAGTTGTCTTACAACGAACCATTCGTAGAAACTTACCTTCGTCACCCTGCTTACGATGACTATCCAGTAGTTGGAGTTAACTGGCAACAAGCCAAAGACTTTGCCGCATGGAGATCAGAGCGTGTAAACGAGATGATCTTGGTTGAAAGAGGTATTCTTAACATGAATACTGAGCAAAAAGACGAAGATAACTTCAATACAAAATCTTATTACGCAGGTCAATACCAAGGCGATGTAAGAAAAAACCTTAAAGACATTCAAACTGGTGGAGAAAGACCTGTAAAAGCCACAGATGGTATTTTACTTCCTGAATACAGACTTCCAACAGAAGCTGAATGGGAATATGCTGCATTAGCATTGATTGGGCAGCAAGCATCTTCTAAAGATGAAAGAATCACGGATAGAAGAATTTACCCTTGGAGTGGTAAAACGGTTCGTTTCCAAAAAAGAAATCGTTACCAAGGTGCTATCTTAGCTAACTTTAGAAGAGGAGCGGGTGATTACATGGGTATGGCTGGTAAATTGAATGACCAAGCACACATTACAGCTGACGTTCGTTCATTCATACCAAATGATTATGGGTTGTACAACATGGGTGGAAACGTTAGTGAGTGGGTTGAAGACATCTACCGTCCAATGACTTCAGAAGATTTGAGAGATGTTGATTCTCATGACTTGAACTCTTTCCGTGGTAACAGATACAAAACGTTACAAGTAGATGAAGATGGCAAACCAGTTGAAAAAGACAGCTTAGGTCGCTTGAGATATATTGATGTTGAAGATGATGAATCCGCAACAAGAGACAACTACAAAAGAGGTCAAGTTCACAACTACCTTGATGGGGATAAAGAATCAGAAGTATTCTATGAGTACGGAGTTACGACTTTGATTTCTGACAAATCACGTGTTGTAAAAGGTGGTTCATGGGCAGATAGAGCATTCTGGATGTCTCCAGGAACTCGTCGATTCATGGAAGAAGATAAGTCTTCACGTACAGTTGGTTTCCGTTGTGCAATGACTCGTACTGGTGGTCCAACTGGTAACGAAGATTCTGCTGGAAACAAATTCAAAGTAAAATCTAAGAAAGTAAAGAGACGTTATAAATAATAACTCACTTTAAATCAAATATAAAAACCCGTGCAATTCAGTTTGTGCGGGTTTTTTGTTTTCATTAGAGCTTTGCTAAAATTCTATGGTTGAGCGAAAGTGAGGGAATTTTGTTTTGAATAAGGCAAAAAACGTAGGCAATGCCAGAGCATCGATGAGGATTTTCAACGCGATTCAGGATGAAATTTGCCGCTTGCAGCCAATCAATGTGTTTTTTAAACAACTTCAAAATATTCTTTCTGACTAAGACAGCTTAGAAACACTCAAAAAATAACTTCCCGATTTCAAAAAATTAGTAGAATTCATTCTGAAATAGTTTGTAGAGCAACGAATGCTTATTTTTTTGCTAATTGAGGCAAAAAATCTAAGCATCCGCCGCGGCGGACGGTTCTATTTTTTAACGCGTGTCCCGATTTTACATCGGGGAAAAGTAGCTGAAAAAGAAGTATTTGATTGCATACGAAATATTTTAGAACAAAATTTAGTAAAGGAAAAGAGATTGATAATAAGGTCTTCAGAGCTAATTTTTTGAATTAGACGATGGAGTCATTTTCTCTATTTTTTAGCCACAAAAAATGATTTTTGAAATTTCATTTCGAAAAAAAACAACAAATGGAACAAAAATTGCTTTTTTTTTGTCTCCTCCCTTCTTAATACAACACCCTCCTCCTCCCTGTTTACAGGTTGAAAAAAAATCAACCAGAATTATATTTGAGATATTGACGCTCGTACATCTGACCTGCCCCCATTCCTTGTCACAGTCAACTCAAAAAAAGAATACCCCCCAAGCAAATAATATTAACACAAAATGAACACACACACACTTACACTTCTACTATGCGCTACCGCATTGTTTTTTTCAAGCAATGGTTTTGCCGCAAACCCCAATGGCGATCTCAGAATCGAAGTATTTGAGATGCATAACTTAGTCGTTGACCACAACATTCAGACACCTGCTGGTTCAAGTCCAAGTGCCGTTTATATCGGGGTACGAATCTGCAATGATGGCACAAATGATCTAACGGATGTATTTGCACATATCGGAAATTTCATTGACGGTACGCCTGGAGTTTATCCGCAAAGGACTGTTACAGAAGCCAATTATGCAGGAACTTTTTCTTTTAAACATGAAGGTGGAAAAGATGATGCTACCCGATACATCGGAACCGTACCAGCAGAAACTTGCATCACTCAATATTGGCTAATCAGCTACCCACTAATAGATAAAAACGGCAATCGGGTGGCAGGGGCTATTGCCGATCAGACAGACGATCTTTGGTTGCCATACGATGTTTGGGCAACAGCAAACGATGCTGGCACCACGCTCGCTGCTGACGAAAGAAATACACTTCAACTACGAGCAGAAATTTCTGCTTCTGCAAATAAAATTTGGCCCAACAATACAGCAAAAGTGCCAAATGAACTCCTTGCCGCATTTCCCGATAAAGAATTAGGTTGGAGAGAAAACACCTTAACAAACGATATCGGTTCTTCCGTAGTTTTGGAAGGAATTTGGTTTGATTTAGGTAAAATTGAAAAAGGCTTTGATAATAATGGAGATTTTATTCCTGACTTCAATGCCATGCTTCAACCTATCGGAAATCCAAGCACTTTTGATGCTAATTGTTTTAAATTGGTAAAAGTTACAGGAATTTTAGCTATTCAATTAAATGATGGAACCAATCATTTAATTGAATTTGAAGATCAATTCCATTTCTCTGATCTACCCCAAAACAATACAGGAGGAGTCGGAATGGTATTTTACGAATTTGCTGTTTTAGACAACTCTTGTGTATCATCGCTTTCGCCATATCAGGAAGTAGCATCTGGAAAAGACAATGAAAAATTCAATGCAGACTACGGCTCAAACGGAGGTAACGGAGTGCTCATTTCAGGCGCACCAAATCCTAATATTTCTTTTACAAAAACGGGCCCTGCAACCGCTGTAGTAGGCAATCAAATTTCTTATCAACTAGAGATAAACAACGGTGGTACAAGTGATTTGGGAATGCCAGAATACGCCTTGCCAGTCGTAATTCAGGAAACAATTCCTGAAAACACAATGTACGCATCTGGCACAGCAGCAGGCGGACATTCTTTACCTGCCAGCAATTCTGTAACAGTTTTATACTCTACCGATAAAGGCAATACTTGGACAGCAACCGAACCAACCCCCGCTGCTACTGTGACAGATATACGATGGTGGTTCAAAGAGAAAATTTACTCAGGCGAATCGGCAACCGTAACTTTTGACGTAGTAATTGATCCAGCTTTTACTGGAACCTTGATTTTAAACAATTCAGGAGTCAGCATCGGTGGCAATGAACCTTTTTTGGAAGATGATGCGGTTACAAAAATACTAGGAACCAATACAGTAAACGTGACGGTGTTTGGAGATGACGGAGCTGGAAGCGGCTTGGTTTTCGACGGTACGCAAAACGGTGGCGAAAACGGTCTGCCAAACATAACAGTTTGGTTATATGCCGATACAGATTCCAACGGCAAATTAGATGATACTGATATTTTAATACAAACATTATCTACCAATGGAAGCGGAGTAGTCAATTTCCCCAATGTCGCAGATGGTGATTTTATTGTGAAAATAGATGAGGAAGACACGGACATTCCCTCAGCAAACATCCTTTCTACTGAAGCAGAGGTGAAAATTATTGATTTAGGAACCAACCCAGGAGAGGCCGTTTTTGGAATCGGACCTGCTTATATTACCACAAAAACATTAAAAACTCCTTCATCTGTTTATGAATCAGAAGATGTGATTTTTGACTTGGATGTTGAGCGATTTTTGAGAGCAGAAACGACTACAGCCCAGACTGGAAATGTGTACGAGTTATGGGTTGAGCAAGAAACGCTTGGAGATTTTATACCTTCTGCCAACCTCTACGGCGAGCCTGATGATGTTTTTTCTGCAGGTTCAAGTTGGGGCAACGAATTGAATGCTGGCGTTTTCAATTCCATTCCTTCTGGTGTAGGAAATATTACCAAAGTAGAAATGGTGGTCAAATTTCATTACACAGGGACTTTGACGGATGATAATATCGCCGTTCGATTGGCAGAAAACGGAAGTCCATTATCAGCTTATCATGTCATTCCTAAATCAGAAATTCAGGCATTTAATTCAGCCGCGAATGCAGGTGAAATAGTATATGAAGTGACAGGCGATAAAAGTACTTGGTCATGGTCCGATTTTACCAATACCATTAATTCGGGTATCGGTCTTCAGTTGCAGGGGCAAGAGGTGACAGGAACAGACGGAGCAATACCACATGTTGATGCTATCGGCTTACGAATTACAACTCAGGCAAATATCAGTTCCGCCGATTGTAATCAGGTTGATCTTTGGATAAACAATGATTACCAATCCAGTTTTTCACCGATATCGAATCTTTACGGTGCTCCTGACGGAAATTTCGCGACGGGAGTTTGGGGATGGGTTTCAAATGGAGAAATTTTTAATGTACCCGCCACCAATACCAATATTACGAAAGTAGAATTGGTGTCAAAATTATATTACACAGGCACACTCATCGATGACGAAATATTAGGTAGAATCATCTGGAACGGGAAAGAATCCGGCTACCCAGATCACTATGTTTCCAAATCTGAATTTGCTTCTTTTAATTCTTCTGCAAATGCAGGTGAATTGCTCATTGACATCACAGATGATCATTCAAGCTGGGATTGGTCACAGTTTTCAAGTAACTCCAATGAAGGTTGGAGTATTTTCTATCAGGCACATTCATTAGGTTCAGATGACGGAGCAATTCCTTATTTTGATGCCATCGGTTTTCGGATTACAACGGATTCGTTATGCTCATCTTCAGGAGGCGCGAGTTCTGGCAATTTAATTGATTTTGCCATTTTGCCAATGAAAGAAACCTATAATCCAGCATTATTGGAATATGTCTCAGCAAGTCTTCCTCCCGATTCCATAAACGTCACAACAGGCGAAATTTTTTGGGAAGATGCAAAGGATAATTTACCGATCACCGTAAAATACAAAGCACTGAGCCCTTCCAGCAGTTCTGAAACTACCGATATGCCTGTTTGTGCCGAAGCACCAACTTTCTTAAATGGAAAAAAAAGCAGCACCGAATGTGATTCTAAACCAGTTACTATCCTTGACGCTGGCTCATTCACTGGTGTCGTTTGGAGTGACTTAAATAACAACGGCTGGCAAGGCACCACAGGTTTCGATGCAAGCGATACTTTTATCCCTGGCGTGACCCTAAATTTGATTGAATGTAGCTCCCTTGCGGGAAATAATAGTTGCAATGTCGCAACAACTATTGCACAAACAGCAGTTACCGATGATAACGGTAGCTACACCTTTAACGCACTTACCCCTGGTTATTGGTATCAAATTGAAGTGGATGTAAATTCCCTTCCAGGAAAT
>CALLVG010000126.1 GCA_938010715.1 uncultured Saprospiraceae bacterium | reverse complement strand
AGCGATACGCTGCCACCACATTGGTTTATATCATTACCTAAATTGACAGATAAGGTTCCATCACAATTTGTAGAAGCAGCATAAACTCTCTCCTCAAGCATGGTTTGAGCAGTAGGATCGCTTGGCTCGAAGTAAACCTGTCCCTCCAAAATAATCGGGCTACCAAAATAACCTGATTTAATGAATTCTTCCCCTTTCTTTTCGTACTTGATATTGTAGCCACCTTGGCCTTTTTTATCTGAAAAGAAAATAGAAATTGAACCATCATTGGCTCCGCATCTTGATTCGTCGGAAACCTGAACGTCATCAATTGTGACGGACGGGCAATCCTCTAGTGCTGGACTTGCTGCATTTACAGCGCCAATACTAAAGAAGAAGATACTCAAAAGCACCAGAGTGAATACTCTGAATGTTCTCAAATTAAGGAGAGAAAAATTGAAAGAGTGTAGAATTTGTCTCATGTCAATCCTGGTTGGATAAGTTAATAATTAAAAATTGAATTGTGCTTAAATAACAAATAGTCTTCCTGCACAATGAGGAATGACTTCTTCGTTAATCTGGATTTAAAGTATGTGTGAGTGAGACTTACCAGTCGTCTGCAGGGGGTGAAAATTTTAGTAACTAACTGGATTTGGGCAATACAAAAAAAATAGTGTAGTTCGATCCGAATACACTTATATATATTTTCTAATAACTAAATTATGTCGTTAGATTTATGACCGCGAAATGGGTCACAAAGGGAGGTGGGTTATCAATAATTGATTCTACAAATATACGACATAAATAAAAGCTTGTCACCTATCCAAATATTTACACTTATTTTTAAAAATAAAATCAATATTAAAAATCAATAAAATAAAGTGTAAACAATTGAAAATCAGCTCATTACGTCTATAAAGGCAGAATACATTAAAATAAAAAAAATGTCAATTTTAATGTCCACTAAAATTATACTTTTCTTTAATTTGATAAGTAAAATGGGTATTTGATACCCAAAACTATTAGAAAAGATATTATGAATAGACAAATAGAGGGGATGTCAAAGAGGGTAAAAAGGCAATAAAAAACTTAATTTTTCAAATTCAAAAAAAACATTTTTTTTACAAATGTTACATTTTCATTAAAAAAGAATCAAAAAACTATTCAATTCTGATTTGAAAATCGTTTATTAAAACCATCAAATAAAAAGCAATAATCACGCCGTAAACAGAATTCTTATGTTAATGAAGTTAAAATACCCGTTTTTCATACTTTTAATTGTGACAGTAATTTTTCATACGAGTTGTAATTCAAAAGAAAACAACTCCGTCACAAATAAGAAAAAAGAAGAAACAAAAGCTATGGCTTATGCCATTGCAATACACGGAGGTGCGGGCACTATTCTTAAGAAGAATATGACCCCTCAAAAGGAACAAAATTATTTGCAAGCACTTGAACAAGCATTAGTAACTGGTGAGCAAATGCTCAAAAATGGAGCGGACGGATTGGATGTGATTGAAGCTGTAATTATGCAACTTGAAAACAATCCATTATTTAATGCGGGAAAGGGAGCAGTTTATAACCATGCTGGAAAAAATGAATTGGACGCTTCAATCATGGAAGGCAGAACAATGAATGCAGGTGCAGTTGGAGGAGTTACAATTTTGAAAAATCCAATCAAAACTGCAAGAGCAGTGATGGAACAAACCAAACATGTTTTATTGGTGGGAAAAGGTGCGGAACAATTTGCAAATGAAATGGGTCATGAAATCGTTTCACCAAAATACTTCCATAATCAACGCAGATTAGATGCACTCGAAAGCGCTAAAGCCCAAGAAAAAGCAACTGGTTTGATTGACCTTCAAGGAGAAGATTTCAAATTTGGGACTGTCGGATGTGCTGTTTTAGACAAAAACGGAAACCTCGCCGCTGGTACTTCTACGGGTGGAATGACTAACAAAAAGTGGAACCGCATAGGTGACTCTCCTATCATTGGAGCAGGAACTTATGCCAATAATAACACCTGCGCTATCTCTTCCACTGGTCATGGCGAGTATTTTATTCGCTTTGCGGTTGCACATGACATTTCAGCGCGCATGGAGTATTTAAACGAATCGCTAAATCAAGCCGCCGATCATGTCGTCAACAAAAAATTAGTCGAAAAAGGAGGTTCTGGAGGAATAATAGCTGTTGATAAACATGGAAATATCGCAATGCCCCATAATACATCAGGCATGTATCGGGCTTGGGCAAATCCTGAAGGGAGAGGCGTTAGGATTTATGCAGACAAAGATTATCACTAACTCAAAATCACCTCACCAACATCACCGTTCCGTTCATCTGTTCCGAAGTTCCATCCTGCTGTATCATATTAATAAGGTAGGAATAAACACCCATCGGAGCATCACGTCCCTCATATTTTCCATTCCAACCGTTTTCGATGTCATCTGTTTGAAAAACGAGGCCACCATATCTATTGTAAATTAACATTTTGAACTCAACAGGAACACCAAACGATATAACAGGTTTCAAAATCTGATTTCTACCTCTCGGAGCAAACGCATTAGGCATAAAAATCTGAGCAGATAGAGATTTACAAATTTGATTAGAATTGCTTTTTATGGTTTCTTCCGTTCCATCGGGATGCGTTAGCATCGAAGTAGCCCGCACCGTATAACAAATCTGTCCTTCCGTGACATCGTTAATATTCAAATTATCGGTATAATCTAAGGTAGAATTATCTACTGTAGCTACAGTTGTTGAGCGTCCGTTAATCGTACGAATCACTTCATATTCTTTTATATCAGCGTTCGGTATTTTTAGCGGACTCCAAAAACAAGTATTGGATAACCCCCCACTCGACCCAATTGACAGAAAAATAGGACTTGCAAAATTTGATTTTCTGATAGAATCACACTCGTCTGTTGTTTCAATATTGAATTCCCATTGACCATCATTTCCTTTGGTCTCAGTAACTTCGAGGATATTTCTGTTTTGGAGCGGCGGTGTGATATTTATTTGTAAATTATTCGCAACACTCCCTCCAAGTTGGCTATAATTCAAATTGGCTAACTTCAATGCGGCATCTGCATTCCATATCCACTCAATCTCCACATTATCATTTAGTTGTATATCTACATTTTTGAAATATAATGAAGTAATAGGTTCAATAACGGAAGGTGTCAAACAAACGGTGTTGGTCGTAACTTCAAATCCATCTCCATTAGAAATTGCTTTTACATAAATACAATACTCAGTCCCTTCCTTCACTTCAGGTATTGTGTAGCTTGAAATCTCACCCGCAAGGCTTCCATGCAAAATAGGAGTCGCCCCATCTTCCGAAATCCATACCTCTTGGGTAGCAATTCCACTTGGCCAGTTTGTGGTTGGAATCCAGCTAATATTAATTTCTTGGAGACACTCTATTACCTCCGAATTAAGCATATAAGTACGCTGCGGATCGCCAAATAAACTGGTGTTTCCACATGGGTCTAATGCCAACACGTAATAGGTCTCGGTTTGATTCATCGGATCCGCTTCTGAGTCAATATATGCGACATCCGTAAAAATAGTATCAATGGGTACTGTTCCTGCATTGGTCTCGCGATAGATAATGTAACCAATAGTCTCTGGCGAGGTGCTTTCTTCCCATATAATTTCGACATTATTTCCAACAACCGAAAGGTTTGTAATGGAAGGTACTTCGGGAGAACGATTGTCTAAAGTATCTGATTTAAAAAAGGTTTGACCAGGGCAATTGTGATTTGATTCTAAATAATAGTACCAAGTTAAATCTGATGGATTGGAATGAAAAAACTTATTCTCCGCTGGATCTATGATGGATGCTAAAAGTGCATACGGCCCCTGCTCCATCGAAGCAAAATAGATGTCGTAACTTACAAAATCGCCACACGGATTGCTCACTGGATTCCAAATCAAGGTATCACTTTTCACACAAACAAAATCTGGAGGCAACACTTGCGCAGAAACATAATCAACTGATAGGCAGGCAATTACGAATAATATTTTTTGTAAAAAATCGTGCATTAAACTTCTTTTTATATTTGGGATTTTTGGAATTTTAATCACCTATTGCTGTTTCAACTCTTTTCTTTTCGAACTTCGCTTCTAACTCGGTCATGGGATACCTGTCCACTAATTCGTATTCCAAAATCAAATCTGGCGTTACTTCTTTTCGATAATAAACTAGTCCAATTCCTTTGGCATAAATCTCATGACCATCAAAACTATGCTCCACAAATCCTTCATCAAAACTCTCTACTTTTTCTCTAACGTTAATTTTTACGGCATCGTATTGCTTCTCCTTATACAGGTAGTCCGTGTCGCCTGCATAACTACGGTTTCGTATCAATCGAGTGAATTTTGTAGAATCAGATACCTCCTTCCACATCACATTATAAACAAAAACACCACCCGAATCCCTCACCTCAAACGGAAAAACACTCCCCACCTCAATTTCCATGGGCATGGACTGCTGCTTCCCCGTGCTATCTGGTTGATAGACAATACTTTTGGTCAACAACATTCCGTTTGAAATACGTTCTTCTACCGTCAATTGTTGTGGTTCAAATTTGTAATTATACTGCATACCCACCAGATAGGTCAACGCCTTTCTGCGCTCACTGGTCGTGTCTCTTTTTTTAATAATTCGATAATAATTGTAAAAAGGTGGGACGGAATCGAACTGCGGATGTCGATATTCGTAAACCAAACCATCTTTTAAGTCATCAATTGGAAAATAGTATGGCTCGATATATCGACCATCATCCGTGCAAGCCATAAAGGCAAAGACGAATGATAAAATAAGGCCAAATGGCAGTAAATATTTGATTTTATGTGTCATTATGACCGAATTGAGGTCTTGGAACAATGAGTGACAGTTTCAAATTGCAAAGATAACTTTGAGGGTGAATTTTTTGAGTCGATGATTTGTTAGATTTAGCATTAACAACCTAAACATTTCCAAAATGGAATTAAAAGGCAACCAAATCAAACTCAGACCACTCCAAAAATCAGATGCAGAAGCATTGGCAAAAGTCGCCAACAACAAAAAAATCGCTGATAATTTGCGTGATATGTTCCCGCATCCCTATAACTTGGATAACGCGAATTGGTTTATTGATTTTGTAAAATCTCAGCCAGAGACCCCTCGTTTTGCTATAGAATATCAAGATAAATTTGCTGGAATGATTGGGCTGCACCCTCAACCTGATATTTATCGCAAAAATGTAGAAATTGGTTATTGGTTGGGTGAACCATTTTGGGGAAAAGGCATTGCCACAGAAGCGGTCAAATTAATCGTTGATTATGGTTTTAAAAACCTCGATATCAACCGAATTTGGGCTGGCGTGTTTGCATACAACGATGGTTCCAAAAGAGTCCTGGAGAAAAATGGATTCGAAATGGAAGCAGTTTTAAAGAAAGCTGTTTATAAAAATGAGAAATATTGGGATGAGCATCGATTGGCCTTGGTGAGATAAGGGCAGGTGCCATTGTTGCCGAGTTGCCATTGTTGCCGAGTTGCCATTGTTGCCATTGTTGCCTTTGTTGCCAAGTAAACGTTTGCGGTTGATTTGTAGAGAGGATTCATGAATCCTCTCTACAAATCAACAAAATTGGCAATATGGTTCAACGTTTAATTTTTTGAAAAAAATAATCGAAAACGCCTATTGATACGCCTTCTACTGTTACTTTTGCAGAAAATTAACTAAGAGCGTGTTTAAATTTCAGCTTTAAGCTGCAAATTGAGCCTTTTTGAACCTGATTTTGTTAAAATTTTGAAACGTAGCTCGGCTATGCTTCAAAATTTTTACTTCATCAGAACCAAAAATCATCAGTTTTCGCCTCTAAATCCGAATTTTAAATACACTCTATAGGCGCCAATATCATGGATGAATCAATGGTAATGTTTTCCATTTCTCAACTAAAAATAATGACTGCTCAACACATATTGAAAGAAGCAGGTATTCAATCATTTGTTATTGATAAAATGGATTCTGCTCATGCTGGAATATTTGGTGACATTGAATTGTATGTTGCCAAAGAAAATCAAGTTGAAGCAAAATTGATCTTAATTGAAAATGAAATATTAACGTAAAAGGTTGAAGGTTAATAGTTTTCACGTCGCTTTTCAACTTTCAACTTTAAAAATAAAATAAATTGTGGTTAGCAATCAATCAACCGAGAAACTGCCTGAAAACCGCTCAACTGATTGCTCGCCTTTAAAACAAATAAGATATGTTTAAATTTTTAGGGAACGCTGTAAAAAAGATGTTTGGTACCAAATACGATAAGGACGTACAATTGTACAATCCAATCGTTGAGGAAATCAATGAACTTTATGACAGCTACGAGAGCCTTTCTCATGATGAAATAAGAAATCAAACTGTTAAGTTTCGTCAACAAATAGCGGATCATCTTGCTGGTATTGATGAAGACATCAAGACAACAAGAGAAGAAGCAATTGCGGAAGAAGACAACGTCAAAAAAGAAGAACTTTTCAATCAGATTGATGAGTTGGTCAAGGAAAGAGACAAAGAACTGGAAGTTATTTTAACAGAAATACTTCCTGCCGCTTTTGCGACAATGAAACAAACGGCTAAACGATTCTCCGAGAATGATACCATTGTTGTCAACGCCACTCAGATGGATAGAGATTTGGCCGCTTCCAAAAAGAGTGACTTCATTTCAATAGATGGCGACAAAGCAATTTATAAAAATAGCTGGTTGGCTGCAGGTGGAGAGATTACCTGGAACATGATTCACTACGATGTGCAATTGATTGGTGGAATGGTTTTGCACGGCGGAAAAATCGCTGAGATGCAAACTGGTGAGGGTAAAACTTTGGTTTCTACCCTACCCGCTTACCTCAATGGGCTTTCTGGTCAAGGAGTTCACTTAATTACAGTGAATAACTACTTGGCGCTTCGTGATTGCGAGTGGAATGGCCCAATATTTCAATTTTTAGGATTGTCTGTTGACTGTATTGATAAGTACAAACCGCACTCTGTAGAGAGAAAAGCAGCTTATAATTGCGATGTTACTTATGGAACAAACAACGAGTTTGGTTTCGATTACCTCCGTGACAACATGGTGCGTAACCAAAACGAAATGGTACAGCGCAAGCATCACTTCACGATGATAGATGAGGTGGATTCGGTTTTGATTGATGATGCTCGTACGCCATTGATTATTTCTGGGCCAGTGGAAGCGAATGACGAAGAAGCAATGTATGTTGATTTGAAACCACACGTTGAGCGATTAATAGGAGCGCAAAAGAAAATAGCAACTAAATTTTTGGCTGATGCAAAATCACTTTTCAAAGATAACATCACAGGTCATGAGGAAGGGGAAGGTGGACTGGCGCTTTTGAGAGCATTCCGTGCTTTGCCAAAGAATCGACCGTTGATTAAGTTTTTGAGTGAGGAAGGTGTAAAAGTGAATTTGCAAAAAGCAGAAAACTTCTACATGCAAGAGCAATCGAAGCACATGCACATCGCTGATGAGCCATTATTATTTACGATTGATGAAAAAAATAGACAAGTTGAGCTGATTGAAAAAGGTGCAGAGTTTTTGGCAAAAGGATTCGGTGATCCACAATTCTTCATCATGCCGAACTTGGCAGAAGAGATGAACGAAATTGAGATGAATGAGGAATTATCTGCCAGTGAAAAGAACGATGCGAGACTCAAATTATCTCAAGACTTCTCCATCAAATCTCGACGCTTACACGCTGTAAATCAGTTACTTAAGGCATACACCCTTTTTGAAAAAGAAGAAGAATATGTCGTAATGGATGGCGATGTAAAAATCGTAGATGAGCAAACGGGTCGTATGATGGAAGGTCGTCGTTACTCAGACGGATTGCACCAAGCCTTGGAAGCAAAAGAGGGCGTAAAAGTGGGAGAAACCACTCAAACTTACGCAACCGTTACGCTTCAAAACTACTTCCGAATGTACCACAAAATGGCGGGTATGACGGGTACTGCCGAAACGGAAGCAGGTGAGTTTTGGGAAATTTATAAATTGGATGTGGTGGTAATTCCAACCAACAGACCAATCGTTAGAGATGATAAAGATGATTTAGTTTACAAAACAGCGAGAGAAAAATACAATGCCGTAATTGAAGAAATCGAAAGAATTGTTGGTCAAGGTCGCCCTGTTTTGGTCGGTACGACAACGGTTGATATTTCTGAAAAACTAAGTCGATTGCTCGAAAGAAGAGGCATCCAACACAATGTCTTGAATGCAAAACAACATGCGCGTGAGGCCGATATCGTTGCTGAAGCAGGTAAGCCTGGTAAAGTAACCATCGCAACCAACATGGCAGGTCGTGGTACGGATATCAAACTTTCGGCTGAAGTAAAAGCGGCAGGTGGATTGGCAATTATTGGTACGGAGCGACATGATTCTCGACGAGTGGATAGACAGTTGCGTGGACGTGCCGGTCGTCAAGGAGACCCAGGTAGTTCGCAGTTTTATGTGTCTTTGGAAGATAATTTGATGCGCCTTTTCCAATCAGAACGTATTGCTTCTTTGATGGATAAAATGGGTCATCAAGACGGAGAAGTGATTCAGCACAGCATGGTTTCTAAATCAATTGAACGTGCACAGAAAAAAGTGGAAGAAAATAACTTCGGTACGCGTAAGCGATTGTTGGAATACGATGATGTGATGAACATTCAGCGTGAAGCGATTTATAAGAGACGTAAAAATGCCCTTTCGGGCGAAAGGTTATCCATTGATTTGGAAGGAATGTTTGATTCCTTGACCGATAGTTTGGTAGCAGAGCACCGCGTAGAAGGTGGAAATCACGATACCTTCAGAAAAGATTGTATCGCTTCCATTGGTTTTGAACCAAACATTGATGCGAGCGACTTTGAGCATGGCGATATTCCTGAATTACAGGCGCGTTTGAAAGAAGAGTTCATTGTCAATTATGAGCGTAAAATGAGTGAAATCTCTGAATTCTTGATGGCAACTATTTCTGACGTTTATCAAAGAGAAGGTAATCGATATAGAAGAATCTTAGTGCCTTTCCATGATGGAGGAAGCAGACAATTACCAATTGCTGCAGAGCTGGAAGAAGCAGTTAACTCCAACGGAAAATCAATTAAAAAGGATATTGAAAAAGCAGTTTCTTTAGCATTGATTGATAGAAAATGGATGCAGCACCTCCGCCAAATGGATGAATTAAAAGATGCGACACAAGCGGCTTCTTTTGAGCAAAAAGACCCGTTGGTAGTTTATAAAATGGAGGCGTTTGAAGTTTTCCAAAGATTTATTTTTGATATCAATGAACGCGTAACGACTTACCTTTCCACGGGTACGCTTTACCTCGGTGAAGGTGAAACTTTGAAAGAAGCAAAACAACGTCGTGCCACTAACGCCAAAGGCAGAGCGTCAAAAGCAGATGGTGGGTCAACAGCTCAACAAAACGCAGTAGCGAGAGCAGCAGCGGCAGTGAGTCAAGACCGCGCCAAACCAGAAACTTTCAAAAGAACAGCAAAAAAGGTGGGACGAAATGATCCTTGCCCTTGTGGAAGTGGGAAGAAGTATAAGCAATGCCACGGTAGAGCGTAAATCAGTAGGCAGTTTGCAGCCAGCGATCGCCAGCCAACGAATTTATTCGTGGTAAGATCGAGCAAAATTGTTCCTAAAAAATGGACAATTGGGGAGTTCCCGATTGTCCATTTTTTATTTTTTTTCTTCTTGGAAGATTTTGCAAAAGGGTTCCACTACATACATTGGTCAATCCAAAACTCAAGTTCGGATTGCATGTCGTAAGCATCGTCTCCGAGAAAGAAGTAACCTTTCGTGACGCTGTCCTTTTTGCATCATTTGTACTGTACCTTCTTTTTCAAAAGTTCTTCCACTTCATCAGGATTGACGCGAGCCATGATGCCGCCTCTTAAGGTTCCCATCAACATTTGACACTATTAGAAGCCTTAGCTATCGTTCAATTTTTTAACGAAAAGTGGTGAAAAAAGAGTGATTAAACGCATACAAGATGTTTTGGAATAAAGTCTTTTTGTTTTCAGTTTAGAGTATGTTTGTCTTTTTAGAAAAGAAGCGAAAATGATTGATTTTTGGTTCTGATGAAACAAAATTTTTCTTGAATAGCATCGCTATTGAAGAAAAATTTTGTAAAATCAGGTTCAAAAAGTAATAATTTGCAGCTTTTTATAAAAAGCCAAACATACTCTTGTTACATTTGTCGGCATTTCGAAATCATCGAATTTTATGACAGAAAATCTACACACTGCCTTCACGGTTTTGGCCGTTGGAATGGTTACGGTCTTTACCATCCTCAGTTTAGTAGTCCTTACGGGAAAACTACTGATTGCAGCCGTCAATAAATTCGCTCCTGCTCCAAAAGCACTCTCTAAAAAAAGAAGCAAAAAGTCTCTCTCAAAAACATTAGCCGGAAAAGAAAAAGAAACAATTGTTGCCATAGTAGCTGCCGTCGAAGCAGTCACCGGTGGCCAAGGAAAAATTACATCAATAGAAAAAGTAAGCACAAAGTAAATCATGGGAAGAGCTATCAAATTCTGTTTGGTCTATAGAGACATGTGGCAATCGGCAGGTAAATATGTACCACGCGTTGACCAATTAACCAGAGTGGCAGCGCCGATTATCGAAATGGGTTGTTTCTCCAGAGTAGAAACCAACGGAGGTGGATTTGAGCAAGTGAATTTACTTTTTGGTGAAAACCCCAATATTGCAGTTCGTAAATGGACGCAACCGTTCAATGATGCTGGAATCCAAACTCAAATGTTGGAAAGAGGGCTGAATGGAATCCGAATGAGTCCAGTGCCAGCGGATGTTCGTCGATTGATGTTTCAAGTAAAAAAGAAGCAGGGAACGGATATTTCAAGAACCTTTGATGGGTTGAATAATCCGCAAAACTTAGCACTTTCTTTCAAATATGCGAAAGAGGCGGGAATGATTGCGCAAGGGGCTTTGAGTTTGACTTTCTCTCCTGTTCATACCGTTGATTATTACATCGACTTAGCAAGTAAATACATTGAAATCGGCGCTCAAGAAATCTGCATCAAAGATATGGCAGGTATCGGCCGACCTGTTTCAGTTGGAAAAATTATTAAAGGAATCAAGGCCAATCATCCAAATGTTTTGGTACAATATCATGGGCACTCGACCCCTGGTTTTTCGATAGCAACTTCACTGGAAGCCGCTCGTGCAGGCGCAGATATCATTGACGTCGGAATGGAGCCATTGAGTTGGGGAACAGGCCATGCAGATTTATTGGCGGTTCGTGAAATGCTCGATGATGCTGGATTCGATGTTCCTGAAATCAATATGAAAGCATACATGCAGGCGCGTGCGCTTTCTCAGGAATTTATGGATGATTATTTAGGACTTTATATTTCTCCTAATAACCGAAAAATGAACTCCCTCCTCATCGGCCCAGGACTACCGGGTGGTATGATGGGAAGTTTGATGGCCGATCTCGAAAAGAGTTTAGATTCCACCAATAAATGGTTGAAGAAAAAAGGAAAACCAGAAATCACGCGCGATGATGTATTGGTAAAATTATTTGAAGAAGTACAGTATGCTTGGCCGCAAATGGGCTATCCCCCACTCGTTACGCCATTTAGTCAATATGTGAAAAATGTCTCTTTAAGAAATGCCCTCAACCTCATCAAAGGACGTGAGCGTTGGGACATCATCGATGAAAATACTTGGGGCATGCTCCTCGGCAAATCAGGTAAACTACCTGGTCAGTTGGGTGATGACATTCAAGCCATTGCCAATGAGCAAAACAAAGAATTTTTCTATGGAAACCCACAAGATCTTTTCCCAGATGAGTTAGAACTTTTCGCTCAAAAAATGGATGAAAAAGGTTGGGCTTACGGCGAAGACGATGAGGAATTATTGGAATACGCGATGCATCCTTCTCAATACGAAGATTTCAAATCGGGTAAGGCGAAAGAGAATTTCAAAGCAGATGTTGCCAAAAGACGCACTGCTGCTGGTAAAATTCCAGCTGCTGCTGTTCCAATGGCTGCCATGAATAGTCAACCAAAAACACTCAACATCGATGTCAACGGAGAAACTTATAAAGTGAAGGTTTCTTACGGTGATGATGTGGGTTCAACTGCTCCAGTTGCCGCTGCTTCCGCAAACGGCGCACCTGCTGCGATT
>CALLVG010000125.1 GCA_938010715.1 uncultured Saprospiraceae bacterium | reverse complement strand
TAATAACTTCGTTTGGCATGAAGGGCAATCAGTTGGAAAGACAATCTTAGTCTCCGAACCATCGCGCAAATCTTTCATACCTTTTACGATATATGGAATTACATCCCCTGCCCTTTCCACCAAAACCGTATCTCCCAAATGCAAATCGCGTTCAGTGATAAATTCCTCATTGTGCAACGAGACTGAGCTGATCGTCACCCCTGCCAAAGCAACAGGTTCTAACTTTGCGACAGGCGTTATCGCTCCCACTTTTCCAACTTGATATTCGACATTTATTAATTTAGTCGTTGCTTGCTTTGCTTTGAATTTATAAGCAATCGCCCATCGTGGATGATGACTTGTAAAACCTGCTTTTTCTTGCAAAGCGATGTCGTTTACTTTTACGACCATCCCATCAATTTCGTATTCGTAGGATTCGCGTTTGGCTTCCCATTCGGCACAAAAGGCAGCGGCTTCTTCGATATTTTTGCAAAGTTTATGGGATTCACCAGGCACTTTAAAACCTAACTCACCCAGCACATTCATACTTTCTTCATGGGTTTTAAAAGAAGGAATCATATCATTTCCATCCTTATCAGCGGCATATCCTATTGTGTATAAAAAAGCGACTAAACCACGTTGAGACGCTTCTTTTGGGTCTTTCATGCGCAAACCACCTGATGCGGTATTGCGAGGATTGGCAAATGGTTCGAGTCCTTTTTTCAATCGCTCTTTATTCATTTTTTCAAAAATATCTTTTCGAATCACGACCTCGCCACGCATCTCTGCTTTTTGAATTCCATGTTTTGAAAATTCCGCTTTAAGCGGTACTGAACGAATGACTCTCGCGTTGGCTGTCATTTCATCGCCTTGCGTTCCATTGCCGCGTGTGGCACCACGAGTGAGTTGATCATCTTCGTAAATCAAAGCAATACTTCCGCCGTCAAATTTTGGTTCAACCACATATTCCAACTCCATATCTTCTGGCAAAAGACATAGTTTTTTGATGGACTCATCAAAGTCTTTTAGGTCCTCAGCATTGTAAGAATTATTCAAAGAAAGCATCGGAACCGTGTGCGGAACGGTATTGAAACTTTCTGTCAAATCATTGGAAACTCTTTGTGTTGGCGAGTCAGGCGAGATGAGTTCGGGATGCTCTTTTTCAATAGCTTCCAGCTTTTTAAATAACTGATCATATTCAAAATCACTGATCAATGGATTGTTGAGCACATAATATTGGTGCTCATGAAAAACCAAAACTTTCTGCAAATCAGCCGCCTGTTTTTCAGGTGCTTCAGGAAAAAGATTTGTGTCTCCTTTCAATAGACTTTTCGATAACTCGGTGAGTGATTTTTTGTCTTTGTTTGAATACATCAGTGAGTGATTTTTTTGATGTCGAAAGGTAGAGAATTGGTTAGAGATTTTAGTTTTGGAAGACGTTTAAAAATTACTTCGCGAATATCTGCCCAAAATCTGCAAAACTCTTAAACTCCAACGCATTGCCACTTGGGTCGAGAAAAAACATCGTCGCTTGTTCTCCTGGCTCTCCTTCAAAGCGAATATAGGGTTCAACTACAAATTCGATTTTCAACTTTTTGAGCCGTTCGGCCAATGCCTTCCAATCATCGGGTTGTAACACAACGCCGTAATGAGGAATCGGCACCGCTTGTCCATCCACTGGGTTGAAATTACTGTTTTGCATCTCGCCTGTTTCGTGTATCACCAATTGATGGCCATACAAATTGAAATCTACCCATTTGGTATCAGAGCGACCTTCGGAGCAGTTGAGTACTTCTCTATAAAATTTTCGACAAATAGCTAAATCGTGAACGGGGATGGCCACGTGGAAAGGTGTGATATTCATTTTATTTTTTTTGTAAAAGTAAGAAGTATTTATTCAATTGTAGCAATTGCTTTTGCTAAATCAAAACCTGTAATTTCTTCAACACCAAAAGTTGGATAATTCAAATCCAAAGATGCCTTGTCTCCATAAAAGAAATTGAAAATCAAATTGGAGTCAGATGAGTTTTTATTTTTCTGATAAAACTGATGTAGTTTCTCTAATTCAAGGGAAGTGATAGTCGCTTCCCTTGATGACTTTTTAGAAACAAAAACCTCTTGATTCAAATGTCCTTCTAAAGTTTTAGGTCTTCCATTTTGAAACCAAAAAACCGTTCGCCATACATATTCCATCGTTCTTTCTCGAACTAAATTTGCAGTACCTGCCAAACCTGCGGCGATGACTACATTTTCACAAAAGAAGAAATTATTAGCATTTATGAAGTGATGAAGAAGCCTGAGAAGGTGAAGTATTTTCAGAGTAAGTTGAGGTGATTTGTTAAAACGAAAAAAAACGCTCCAAAACTGAAGCGGCTTATATTTTTCAATCCCAAAAAAAATTGGTCTATACTGGATTCACGCAGCTGATTTCTGCTTGCTCAAATCCCACCTTTTTAAAATAAAATTAGTCAAATCTGGTAGTAAAGATTGAGAGACTTCCGGTCGAAGATGCTTATACATTTGCATCAAAACATCTCGTGGAGTCATCGTTGGATTCTCGTTATGCAACACATCAATCTTTGGTTCTAATTTTATTTTATAAGCTTCTAATTCTGCTTTCAAAAGCCAGCCTTAACTTCTGAAATATCTCCCAAAGAAAGATCAGCATTTTTAATCCCTTCTCGAATTTCAGACAAATTTTTAGAAATATCTTCTACGTGCTTTTTTATATTTAATTTTTCTTTCATTTTTTTATCATTTAGAATCGAGCGATACAAAAATATGATATTCCTCCTCCGGCCTATCGGCCACCTCCTCCAAAGGAGGACAGGTAACTCTTGGATTCAGTTTTAATTCTAAATATACGTTTTTTAATAAAACAAAAAAAGCCGCTCCAAAATTGAAGCGGCTTATATTTTTTAAACCAGATAAACCTGCCCGACAAGCGGAAAGCAGGCGGGTTTGGTTTCTACTTTACATGTTTTTGATGATCTCATCACCAAACTCAGAACACTTCAATAAAGTTGCTCCTTTCATCAATCGTTCGAAATCATAAGTTACGCGTTTTGCTTTAACAGCACCTTTGATTCCTTTTTCGATCAATTTTCCTGCTTTACCCCAGCCTAAGTAATCAAACATCATCACACCAGAAAGGATTACAGATGAAGGATTCACTTTGTCTTGACCTGCATATTTAGGAGCAGTTCCGTGCGTTGCTTCAAATACTCCGATACCTGTATCGTAGTTGATATTTGCACCTGGAGCGATTCCGATACCACCAACGATTGCTGCCAATGCATCAGAAATATAATCACCGTTCAAGTTCAAAGTAGCGATGTGGTCGTAACTTGATGGACGCAAAATGATTTGCTGCAAGAACGCATCTGCAATCACATCTTTGATGATGATTTGTCTGCCTTTGTGCTCAATTACTTGCCAAGGTCCGCCTTCGTAATCTACTGCACCGAACTCATCTTTAGCCAATTGGTAACCCCACTCTTTAAATTTACCTTCCGTAAATTTCATGATGTTTCCTTTGTGAACTAAAGTTACAGAAGTTACTTTTTTGTTCTTCAATGCATCGTTGATCGTTGCACGAACTAAACGCTCTGTTCCTTCTTTAGAAACTGGTTTCACACCCAAAGAAGCCGTGTCAGGGAAACGGATACCCGTCGCACCCATTTCTTCAATCAAGAATTTTTTCACTTTTTCATTCTCTTCCGTTCCGTGCATGTACTCGATACCTGCGTAAATATCTTCCGTGTTTTCACGGAAAATCGTCATGTCCACCAAACCTGGTTTTTTCACTGGCGAAGGAACACCTCTATACCATTTTACTGGACGTACACATGCGTACAAATCCAACTTCTGACGAATCGCTACATTCAAAGAACGAATACCGCCACCTACTGGAGTCGTCAATGGTCCTTTGATAGAAACTTTATGCTCCGTCAACGCATCCAAAGTTGCTTGTGGCAACCATTCTTTTGTTTTATCAAATGCTTTCTGACCAGCATACACTTCTTTCCAGTGAATTTTGCGGTCACCAGCATAAGCTTTTTCTACAGCTGCATCAAATACTTTTTGTGCTGCAGCCCAAATATCAGGGCCAATACCATCACCTTCGATAAAAGGAATAATCGGATCTTTTGGTACTTGTAGTTTTTTTCTTCTACTAATCGTTATTTTTGTTCCTGACATATTTTTATGACTATTTTAATTGAAATTAAATTTAGTTAGTGTGCTAACTTGCAGCTTTAATTTAGAATTTAAAGATGCTCTAATCTAAAAGCGCACAAAAGTAGTCCTCTTATAGAAATACAGAAAAAATTAATGTATAAACTTTTAACAAAATGAGACTTTTTTCAAGGTTTTTGGTACTAAATCTACTTATTTGGAATTTTTACAGTTGCGACACTACCAAATCGACTGCTCCAAGTGGTGATTGCCAAACCATCGGAACCGTAAAGGACATGACTGGTTTGGATGGTTGTAAGTTCCTAATCGAGACTAAAGATGGTAAACTCTTGTTGCCAGTTGAAGTTTCAGATTCGAGATTCAAATTGGTTGATGGTGCAAAAATCGCTTTTGATTATGTTCAAAATAAAAAAGTAAGTTTTGGTATTTGCCAAGCAGAAGATATGATGGTCAACATCACTTGTATCAAAAGTTTGGACGGAGCCGCAAAAGATGAATGCGTTGATACTAACAGCCCTGCAAAAGTAACTTGGATGAAAACATTAATCGAAAAACATAAACCAATGCGCATTTCGAAATATCCATATAACGATCAGCTTTTGTACTTCTTTCAAGCAAAACCAAATAGCCTTGCCTATGATTGTAAAGGCCAACTGGTTTGTGAAGTTATTAATAATGAAAAAGACCTTTGTTACGAACAGATTCAATCCATGGGAAGAGGGAAGGTGATCTGGGTTGGTGAAGGGATTCCGGACTAGCAGTTTTTCAGTCGGCAATCGGCAGCCCACGAATTTCATTCGTGGCAATCGGCAGTCGGCAGCCCACGAATTCATTCGTGGCAGTTGGCAAAATCCGCGAAAATCTGCGTTCATCCGTGTCACCTGTCCGCCGTGGCTGATCCGCGTTCCTCTAAGTCGTGAGGGAAACATTCAACTTATAACATTCAACATTCAACTTATAACTTTAATGCAAAATCCGAATTTAAATCCTGATGCAGAAAATCTAAACGTAGAAGACCAACAAGTCGAAAGAGCGTTGCGTCCGAAGATGCTAAAAGATTTCTCAGGTCAGGATAAGCTTGTTGAAAACTTACAGATATTCATAGCTGCTGCAAAACAACGTGGAGAAGCGCTCGATCATGTTTTACTTCATGGCCCTCCTGGACTTGGGAAGACGACCCTCTCCTACATCATCGCAACCGAGTTGGAAACGAATCTGAAAATGACCTCTGGTCCAGTTTTGGAAAAACCAGGTGACCTTGCTGGTTTGCTAACCAATTTGGATGAGGGCGATGTCCTTTTTATTGATGAAATACATCGACTCAATAACGTGATAGAAGAATACCTCTACTCCGCGATGGAAGATTATCGAATCGATATCATGATTGATAGTGGTCCAAATGCAAGAAGTATTCAAATAAATTTGAATCCATTTACATTGGTGGGTGCGACGACTCGTATGGGGCTTTTGACTGCTCCGATGCGCGCTCGATTTGGCATCAATTGTTTATTGGCTTATTACGATATTAAAACATTGGTGGGCATCATCAAACGTTCAGCAGGTATTTTAAAAATTCCTATTACTGAAAATGGGGCTTCCGAAATCGCTCGAAGAAGTAGAGGAACTCCTCGTATCGCCAACATGCTTTTGAGAAGAATCCGCGACTTCGCTCAAATAAAAGGAAACGGAGAAATTGATATCGAAATCGCCAAGTACGGACTGTCTTCACTTAACGTTGATGAAAGTGGTTTGGATGAAATGGATAATCGAATTCTTTCGACCATCATTCATAAGTTTAAAGGTGGGCCAGTTGGGATTAGCACCATCGCAACCGCAGTAGGTGAAGAGTCAGGAACGATCGAGGAAGTGCATGAGCCATTCTTAATCATGGAAGGTTATTTACAACGAACGCCGCGAGGAAGGGAGGCGACTCAAAAGGCTTACAAGCATTTGAATGTTCCGCCGCCGAGTGTTGCGGGGAGTTTGTTTTGAGGGAACAGTCTGTATTATTTAATTAAAATAATTCGAGCCATGGAAAACGAATTAGATGTCCGAGGGAAGAAGAGGAATACAATCCGAAATTTCAACCGAGGAAGGCAAAAAAGTTTAAAGAGCGAGTACTTGACAACAGTAATTCCCTTTCGCTTGGTGATTATGAAAGAGAATTGCGAAGCCCATTTGTAAGTGTTCAACGAGGAAAA
>CALLVG010000124.1 GCA_938010715.1 uncultured Saprospiraceae bacterium | reverse complement strand
ATTTCCAGAATGCATCGTATCGGAAAGACCAATATTCAGATGGCTGTAAAATCGAAACCTGCTTATATGTACGCTTTTGACTGTTTGTATTTGGATGGAAAAAAGTTGATTTCACATCCACTTTCAAGAAGGGTAGAATGGCTAAAAGCTATTTTTAGAAAAAATAATTTGGCTCGCATCAGCGATACTTTCGAAGATGGAAAACAGATTTATGATGCCGCTCAAGCAATGGGCCTCGAAGGCGTCATGGCTAAGAAAAAACAAAGCAAATACTTCCCCGGTAATCGAAACTCTTCATGGTTAAAAATCAAATTTAGAGAAACTTTTACGGCACACATCATCGGCTACACCAAAGGAAAAGGCGACCGAGTAGAAATTTTCGGAGCACTCCATCTCGCCAATCCAGAAGGCGATAATTGGAAATATTATGGAAAAGTAGGAACGGGATTTGACCAAGCCAAAATGAAAGAAATTTGGAAAAAAATCGAAAAATTAGAAACCATTTCAAAACCCATCAAAGAAGCTGTAGAAGAAGAAAGTCGCACTGAATGGATTTTGCCATCGTATATGTGCGAAGTAACTTTTGCATCCTTTGCCTCTACAGGAACGTTGCGTGAACCTGTATTTATGCGGATGTGGTTGAAGGGGTAGCAGTAGGCAGTCGACAGGTGCAGCCCACGAATTCATTCGTGGTAATCGGATTATCACACATTTTATCTGAATCAGGATTCACAGGATCAGCCTACGGCGGACACGTTATAGAATTTACAGGATTAGATCGAAGTCAATTCAATAAATTGAAGATTGACTCGATTAAAGCGTTTCTAAAAAAAATCCGTTTAAATCCCTCTTTATCCGTTTAATCTGTGTCCTATTGAATCGCTCTGTGAAATATCCGCGAAAATCCGCGCTCCTCCGCGTCACCTGTCCGCCGCGGCTGATCCGCGTTCCACTAAGTCGCTCTAAACAACCTCCTTCACCATAAAAAAACCATCCTCCCCTTGCTTCTGATAAAGCGGCATCAACATCAAACCCGACTCCCGAGCGATAATATCTCCAAACTTATTTTTACCTAAAACCTGACCTTTTTCGATTGTTTGAAAATTTTTAAAACCTGGGAAAAGTTCAAATTCTTCGCCTTCTTCGATAGCATAAGTATAAAGTAATTCCGTAACTTTTGGAAGATTTTTGGAATAATCCAACAACATTTGGTCATGAATGTTTTCAACATCATCAGCATCAACACAGCCGATACTTCGGAGACAATTGACGATGGCAGCGACGCTCCGATTGACCGCTTGCGGTTCTTTATGTTGACCTGCTTCAAAAGTAACAGCCGTCGTTTTTACGGGGAAATTTTTATCATCGAAAAAGTGCAATGTCGTTCCTTTTAATCCGCGAATCAAACCTTTGATAACGGGCGCGTGCAATTGACTACCGATATTCAAACTATCAGGATCGTCATTGACAATCGTAAAAATACCGCCAAAAGCAGAGGTCGTATGAATGTCCAAAACGACCACTTCCTCTGGTTGATATTCTTTGATTTCCTTTTTTATTAAAAATAAAATTTCTTGAATTTCGACTTCTTCTGGCGAAAGATGATTGGGGCGACTTTTTAAAATGCGCGTCATGTTTTCGCTCAGCCACTGTCGATTGAGGTCTTTTTTGATAAACCGTTTTCCTTCTTGGTACGCCTGTTTGTTTCCAACCAAACCGATAAATCGTCCTTTAAATTTAAAGGTCGGATTCCGCATCGGTTCAATTTCCAACATTTGAAAAATGATTTCTAATGCCTTGATGCCTGCAGGCTCGTTGCCGTGCATTCCTCCAAAACAAATAAATAAAGGGCCTTTTTCTTCGCCTTCGGATGTTCCTATTACTCTCTCCATATTAAAGTTCAAATTCAAGTATCAAGTTCAAGTTCAAGTATCAAGTATCAAGTTCAAGTTCAAGTTCAAGTTCAAGTTCAAGTTCAAGTTCAAGTTCAAATTTTTCGTTGTTCGTGTTGCCGGCTGCAAACTGCGGACTGTCGATTGCCTACTGAAAAACTGCCGACTGAAAAACTGCTCAAATTCCTCCATCTTTCCACAACCACATATATCGTGATCCAAAACTACGATACGGTTTCCACTTGTCCGCAATTTTCGTCAAATCAACCATAAGCTGTTTGCCTTCCGTTTTTACATCATACAATTCAATCATTCCGTTTCTGACGCCGAGGTCACCGATTGGGAAGACGTCTTCGCGGTGCAATGCGAACATTAAAATCATTTCAACTGTCCATTTTCCAACACCTTTGATGGTGGTTAGTTTTTCGATGATTTCTTCATTTGAAAGATTTTTCCAATCAATGTTTGGGTTGTCCAAAAAATATTGAGCAACGTTTTTGACGTATTTCGCTTTTTGGTTTGAAAAGCCGCAGCCTCTCAAAGTGTCGTGTTCTTTTTTCAAAAGGGCATTAGGCGGATGTCTCTCATTTTCAAACAAATCTAAAAATCTACCATAAATTGTGGCTGCCGCTTTTACAGATAGTTGTTGACCGACAATCGAGCGAATCAATGCTTCGTAAACACTGCCCCTATCTTGGAGTGGTGACAATGACATTGATTTCATGACGACCTCCAATTTCGGGTCTTTACTTAACTGCTTTTGGACTTCTGCTCTCATTTTAAATTTAATGTTTTTCAGTTGTTGAATCTAAATATTTTAAATCACTTATCAAGTCTTTTGTGAAGTTTGCAACGCCTTTATAAAAAAGCCAATAAGGAATTCCGTATATGATAGCAGAAAGCACAATTATCGTTTTGCCCGCTTGTACACTATGGTCAAAAGCCATCAAAATGGTAATTCCAAAGATTAGAAAAATGGCGGTTAAAAGCCATTTGAAAAGCGGTAACAATCCCACTTTCAAATCCAACTGAATACCACTTTCTTTTTGAGAGATTTTGCCCTTTGCAACAGGACATAATTTATAAAGCTCTCCGCCCATGAGGTCGTAAGTGTCCTTACTCATCCGCTGAATGGCAATCTGATCGCCATCTTTTGCGAAGTTGTAAAAACGCCTTTCCACCAATTTATTTATGGTTTGAAAATCAGATTTCAAATATTCGGAGTTTGATAAAAAGATATTGATTGTTTTTTTTAGAATAATCAAAATTGAAGTGGTATTTTATGATTTACTTTTGGAATTCTGTTTAAGAATTCATGATTTCGCGAAAGCGAGAAAATTTTATGTTGAATAAGGTAAAAGCCACAGTCGATACCTTCGCATCAATGAGGATTTTTAACGCAATTCAATATGAAATTTGCCGCTTGCAGCCAATCAATGAGTTTTTAAACAACTTCATTCCTATCTTGTGCAAAATAAGCGAATTTAAAGATATGGATAATAATGAAGAGTCAATCAAATTTTCACCAGTCATTATTGGAACGATGCGATTGGGGGAGTGGGGCGTGAAAATGTCGAGCAATGCCTTAGAGCGCTTCATTGATCAATGTATCGAATTAGGTGTTACCGATTTTGATCATGCGGATATTTATGGTCATTATTCTTCGGAAGGGGAGTTTGGAGCGGTTTTGAAAAGACGCGCTGACTTACGTCAAAAAATTCAAAACACCACAAAGTGTGGAATCAAATTGACCACCAAAAGACGTCCTGATTTTAAAATCAAATCCTATGATTCTACCAAAGCACATATTTTGGCTTCCGCCGAAAATTCCCTCAAAGAATTGGGAGTAGAAACGCTTGATTTGTTGCTCATTCATCGCCCCGATTATTTGATGAATCCGCACGAAATTGCAGAAGCATTTCAACAATTGAAAAAAGAAGGGAAGGCGAAATACTTCGGTGTTTCTAACTTTACTGCTTCTCAGTTTGATTTGTTAAATTCATTTATTTCATTGAAAACCAATCAGTTAGAGGTTTCTATTTTGGAAAGAAGTGCTTTTGAAAATGGAACATTGGATCAATGTATCAAAAATGGAATCGCTCCAACGGCTTGGTCGCCCTTGGCAGGTGGAAGTTTATTTTGTGCGGCAGTTAGTTCGGTCAAAAGTCGTGTTTTGTTAGTTGCAGAGGAGTTGCAAAAAAAGTACAATGCAACTTTAGATCAGATACTTTTAGCTTTTTTGCGAAAGCATCCGTCAGGTATCATTCCCGTTTTAGGAACTTCAAAAATTGAAAGAATAAAATCGGCTTTGGATAGTCAAAAAATTAACTTGACACATGAGGAGTGGTATGAGTTGTGGCAGGCGGCGATAGGGGAGGAGGTGGCTTAAATTTTAGAATCTAATACGATTATCATGAAAAGAAAAATTGGTTTTCCATTCATCGCTTTGTTTTTAATAATTGGGTTTTCTAATTGTAAAACGAGTACGAAAAAAGCGCAAGCACCGACAGAACAAGTTGCTCAACCCACCTTCAAATACCATCACGAAATCCGTCAACCAAAAGTGAAATCTGAAAATTCGCCCGTGTTGATTTTACTACATGGTTATGGTAGCAATGAAAAAGACCTTTTCTCTTTTGCGGAGTATTTGGATGATCGATTGATGGTGATTGCGCCGCGTGCACCACAAACTTTAGCCTCAAATAAATACAAATGGTATAGCTTAAATCCAACGGAAAGCGAACTGAGATACGATGGGGCAGAGGTGTTGCAAACGAGCAAAGACATCATGATTTTTGTGGAGGAAGTCATTTCAAATTATAAAGTCGATCCTCAAAAAGTGTACATTGGTGGTTTTAGTCAAGGAGCAATTTTGACTTTAGGAACTGGGCTTCTAAATTCTGAAAAAATAGCTGGTGTGGTTTGTCTTAGTGGTCATTTATATCCAGAATTCGCAGAACAAATTCCATTGACGCAGGGACTGAATGGTTTGTCGATTTTCATTTCACATGGTCGGCAAGACAAAGTTTTAGCTTTTTCAAAAATGGATAAAGATGCGGCTTATTTGAAAAATAAGGGGATTGATGTGACGGCTCGGTTTTATGATTCAGCTCATAATATTTCGCAAGAGAATTTTAGGGATATGTTGGCTTGGTTGACGAAGGAGTTGGATTAGAATGAACGCAAAGATGGAGAGGCGCAAAGGAGCGATTCGGATTTTTATAAACTAAAAGGTGCAATGAAATATCTTTGCGTCGTTGCGCCTTTGCGTTCAATTTCTACTTCTTACTCCTCTTCGATTTATAAGGAACTGTTTCATCCAAAATAATCGCTTCCATGAGCGTTTCTTGAATCGCTTGTTGAGGAATATCTTTTAAATTATGAAGGATAACACCCATGACCTGACTTCTTCCTCTGGCGTCGAGTAAGCCGTTTTGGTTGGTCATTTCGTTGCCGCGCAAGAAGACTAATTCTACACCACCTTTTTTTTGCGGATTGATGTAGCAAATCCAACTTCTTCTAAAATAGAATGGAATTTTATACCTGATTTTGGCTTCCATTTCTGGAAGTGAAGTGATCAACTCATGCAAAAATTGAGTGACTGCTTGTTGGTCACCTTCCAAATCATAAATGAATTCTTGTGCACTTGACATAGGTTTCAGATTGACTTTTTACCTTTGGGTCAAAATTAGTATTTATGTACAGATTACTATTCATTCTATCGGTTGTTTTCATTTTTGGTTGTAAAACCTCCAATGGTTTGCGGACAGATATCGAGACCACTGTTATTGCTTTCGGCTCTTGCAATGATGAAGAAAGAGAGCAGCCCATGTGGCAATACATCATCGAAAATCAACCTGAATTGTGGATTTGGTTGGGTGATATTATTTATGGCGACACGGATGATATGTTGGACATGACGAGGCAATATGGTTTTCTTTATGATAATGAAGATTATAAAAAACTAAAAGAGACTTGCCCTATTGTCGGCACATGGGATGACCATGATTATGGCGTCAATAACGGAGGGAAAGAATGGCACGCAAAAAAGATGAGCCAAAATGTTTTTTTAGATTTTATGGGTGCTGAATCAAATGATCCTCGGCGCAAAAGAGAAGGGATTTATTCGTCTTATACTTTGGGAGAAACAGGTCAGCAGGTGAAGGTCATTTTATTGGATTGTCGGTATTTTAGAGATTCTTCTGTGATTGGAAAAAATAAGCGTTACATCAAAAACGAAACTGGAACCATACTCGGTGAAACACAATGGAAATGGCTCGAAAGTGAATTGGCAAACAGCTCTGCTCAAGTCCACATTATTGGCTCGGGGATACAGGTGATACCAGAAGATCATCGGTTCGAAAAATGGGCGAATTTCCCAAACGAACGCCAAAGACTTTTTGACCTTTTGTCAAAAACAAAACCTGCTAATCCGTTGATTATCAGTGGAGATAGGCATATTGCTGAAGTTTCTAAAATTGATATAAAGGGATTTTCTCAACCGCTTTTTGAGGTCACTTCGAGTGGGTTGACACATTCTTACGAACTTGTTGAAAAAAAGGGAGAACTAAATCAGCATCGAGTCAAAAATTTACTTTCTGGACAAAAGAATTTCGGCTTATTTTTTATTGATTGGAAAAAGAATTCTATTGAAATAAGAACAGAAGTTCGTGGTTTAAACAATGAAATTCATTTCAAACAAAAGTTGACTCGTTAGGAATTTTCTATTTGAAATAGACCAAAAAAAAAATGAGTTATCAGCCATGTTGCCGATAACTCATTTTTGTGTACAAGTCTTTATTCTAAAATAATTTGTATTAAAATTAAGGGATTAGAACTTGGCTAACCGCGTGCACCACGCCATTTGCTCCTTGTACATCTGTAATGATAATAGCAACAGACTGGCCACTCCCTGTTTCTATTTTTGCACCATCCGAAAGATCGAAAGTGATATTGTTGCCTCCAACAGTCATGACAGTTTGGCCATCTGTTAATTCGTCAGATTGTACGTTGGCTCCAATCACATGGTAATCAAGTACAGCACTCAAAGTTGCTACTGGAATATCGTCAAGACTATCCCAATCATCATTTGATCCAATCAATGCCATAAATGCCTCGTTGGTTGGTGCGAAAACCGTAAATGGCCCTTCTCCTGATAAAAACTGAACATAGTCAAGTGATAAATCATCGCGCGTCAAAGCAGCAACAAGCATTGAAAAGTTATCATTATTTACGGCAATATCTACTACACTTGGTGGCAACATAACTTTATCAATGATGTGTACCGTACCATTTGTGGTTTCGATATCTGTGGTTACTGGGTTTGCAGAACTGTTAAATTGCACGCCTCCTGTAACATCAATTCTCAACTTTATAGACTCCATATTTGGGCCCGAAGCCAAGGTCGATACGTAAGAATCTGACAAACCTGATGATTTTACGCTTCCTTCGATTACGTGAAATTTCAAAACATTTGTAAGCGTAGCGTTGTCGATATCACTCAAAGAATTCCAATCTGGATTAGAATCTAAAAGTTCTTGGAAAGCATCGTTTGTCGGTGCAAAAACAGTGAAAGGACCGTCTCCTTGCAAAGCTGACACCAAGTCTGCCTGTGTCAATGCCTCAACCAATGTACTCAAGTTATCAGCATCCATTGCGGTACCGACGATGTCTTTTGTTTCATCAATTGGGCCTAATGGATCTTCCTCTCCACAAGAGGTCATTAAAAATAAACCTGAAACTAAAAACCCGTAAAAGAATAACTTGAAATTTTTCATTATTTTAATTTTTAAATATTAAGAATTATTATTTGGATGTTAAAAACTGAGTTTTAACCTCTGTTGATTTTTTTTTTTTGAGCAATGATAAGAGTTTGTTTGAAATTTGTCACTTTCGCTAAGTTTGAAATTTCAAACGAACCTACAACTGACTTTACCACTTGTGAACGACACCTGCAGATACTGTAATGAAATTTAGCCAATTCCTTACATAGCCGTCACCTGGGCCATCTGGTTCAGAAGTACCAACGGCACCTCCTCCCAAGTATCGGAGGTTTAAGAAAACGTTGACTGGTTCAGTTATGCTATACCCAGCGCGGAGGCTTGCATCTAAGATTGCACCGACTACTTCATTGTCGCTACCATTTAAGTAACTAACAGGCGCATAGATTCCATCCGCTTCCAGTTCGGCATAGGCTCTATCATTAAGTTGTACACTTGTTCTTATTTTTAAGGCAGGTACTGGCCCGACATCCCGATTGGTTCTAAACTTTGTTCCATCTGCTGATTCGAAAGAGATAGTTGCATTACGAAGTTGTAAAGAGCCACCAATTCCAAATTTGTATTTATCATTATTGGCCATCAACTCACGGAGGTAACTGGCTCTATAAAACGGAAACCCATAGAGCAATTTTACGCTTGAGCCCGCTTCGAAGGTAAGGTCATCTACCACCAAGTCATCTTGAAGCAAAACCTGCGATTCGATTCGAAGAGGTTGATAAAGCATAAAGAAGGTATTCCTCTTTTTCCATTCAAATTCTAATGAAAATCTGCTCACAGGAAATAGTACATCTTGCCCTCCATTTTTTCTATAATCGAAATAAGTTCCACTATTACTGAATTGAACTTTATGATCAATTACGGATAAAAACCCCAATTCTGCTACGGCTCTAAATTCAAAGTTTTCGTTGTTTGAATCTTTCGATTGAATGGTGTTTTGAGCTAAAGCCCAAGTGGAAATAAATGAAAAAAGAAGGATAGAGAATAAATTTTTAATTGTCATATATACGTATGTTTTGATTCTGATATTACAGCATGTTAAACCGAGTGAGCATTGATTATGTTCATCAGTAGTTTTCGTTTTTTTTAAATTTTTGTGTTTTGGGTATTAGAAAATAATTTAGAAAAAATACACTTTCCTTCATCTCCGCATACTTTTTGAATAGTATTTAACTCAATAGACTTTTATTCTGAAATAATTCGATTCGACGATATGTTCGCAAAAAAAAATGAAATGCACCCAAATAGTTTGTAGCGCAACGAATGCTTGTTTTGTAACGAAAAGTAGCTGGAAAAGAAGTATTTGCTCGCCTACGAAATATTTTAGAATAAAGTCTAATACAACTAATCCTTCGGCTGATCCGTTACTACGACTGGCAATTATAGTCCAATTAGAAAGATTATGATCTCAGTTTTTCAAAAAACATACTAATGAAGCACTTTCAAAAAATAATATTCGCTCTCCTTTTGCTTTTTGTTTTCAATTTTTCATTTGCTCAAAAGACTGGTTCAGAAAAAGAAGATAAAATTCATGTTTCTATCGCTGAAAAATCCACTTCTTTTAAAGAAGTAAAGGTAGAGACGGTCATTTACGCATCAATGAAAGAAATCGTTGACTTTGTGACCAATATTGCAAAGTTCAATACTTGGATGTATAAATGTCGAGACTCAAAAATGCTCGAAACCATTGAGCAGAACAATTATATTTATTATGTGCAAATAGACATGCCTTTTCCAGCAGGAGATAGAGATGTAGTTGTTCATTCAAATTATAATTGGGCGCCAGATGGCAAATCATTTCATTTAGTTTCTTCCGCCAAAAACGATTATTTGGCACTCAATGACGATTATGTTCGAGTTGAAGAATTAAATACAGAATGGAGGTTTACAGAGATTTCTCCAAACAAAACCTCCGTCGTTCACCTCAACAAAATCAATCCAGCAGGCAATCTTCCAAAGTGGATGCTCAACTTAGGTGCCGAGATTGGCCCAAGTAGAACGGTTGAAAACTTAAAAAATAAGTTAGATAAGAAAGGCGAAAAGTTGTTTTCAAAGAAATAGCTCTGGACTCTAAATTACCAAATGTGGATAAACTGCATTTCTTTCCTGAAAAGATAAAATTTTAGAATTCACGATGACGCCTTCGTTAATTTCAATGGCACGACGGATGGTTTCACTATTTTTCCATTCCTCTGAACCTGCCATGACAATCGGTAAATAAGAAATAACCCCTATCGAAATCTCCCAAGAAGCGCAATCCCATAGGTAGGATGGCGTATGATCAACGGCATAGTACCTAATCGTTTCGACTTTAAACATTGGCTCATCAAAAGAAGTCGGTTTTGCAAAAGAAAATCCCATGCCTTCATCACAGCTTACATCTACAATCAGGCAACCTTTTTTGAGAAGGTGATTTTGGTGCGCTTCCACAAACATTAAAGGCTTATCGGTATCTTGTAAAATACCATTGACAATGATGTCAGCATCTTTTAATTCTTCTGCGAAGGGCAACGAACTTCCATCTGGGTGAACGGAGACCAAGGAACCGCTTTCGTTTAATTCAAATTGGGAATAGTTGACCCCTGCCATTTGGTCAGCTACCAAAAAATAATCTCTTTGGGTATAAACAGAAATATCCTGAATTCCTCTTGCTTGCAATGCACGAATGGCTCCGCGACTAACTGATCCAAAACTTAAGACCACAGCCTTTCGGTTGGAACCGTAATTGCCATCAATGCCTGCCAGATTCATGGCATGTTGTACGCCAGCGTAACCTGCGATTTCATTATTTTTATGAAAAACGTGCATTTGCCAGTCGCCACCTTTTGACCAACTATGCATCGCTTCCCATGCAATTAGCGTCAATTTATTATCAATGGCCGTTTGGGTGACTTGCTTTTGTTGAACACAATGAGGCCAGCCCCAATGTATTGTTCCCACCTTCATCTCATCAAAATCAGCTTGAATTGGTTTGGCTAACAACGCGACATCTGACTTTTTAAACAGGTCTGATCTGCTCATCACACCTCCGCAAAGTTCGGTCAATTGTTCATCGCCCATGCCATACGGCTCACCGTATCCTTTTTCGAAAAAGAGGTTGTTTCGATACTCTTCTTCTATCCATTCCAGTTGGTCTGGGTGAATAGGGACGCGCTTTTCTTGTTTCTTTTTTGATGTTCCGAAAACTCCTACTTTTAGTAATTCCATGTATTGTTTTTGGTTATGATTATGCGGAAACTACGGAATTTTATCTGGTAAAACGATTTAGATTAAATGGTTGAACTGAATTTGGGTTGGAAAGTGTGGTGTCAAAAAGAAATTTTTCTACTAAAAAAGGGTCATGCAAAATGCATGACCCTTTCAAATTTAGAAACAAAATTTTTATTTAATGCGAGCGTTTTGAACGCTTTGTGATATTATTTCTTAGAAGTAAAAATTCTTGTTTTTACACCAGCGCTAATCAAAGAAATTCCATATCCGATTTCTCCGAAAACACCAATTCTATCTGTAATTGAACCAGCGATACCTACGTAGCCGCTATAAACCAAACCTTCTCTTACTTTAGGTCTTGGAAATCTTTGCTCACCTGGATTTAAAACATTGAATTCTACACTTGGAGTAGCGTACCCAACTTGGAAGCCACCGTACAAGTCCACTTTATCGAAAGTCGTCGTGTGAACACCTAATCGAAGTCCAGCCATCATTGATTCCGTTGAAACTTGGTAAACAGACCCATCTAAATTTTCGTAAGGTAATCCTTCATAGTTTGAGTATCCAGCGAATGCTCCGATTGAAATTACTTCTGCTATTCTATATTCTGCTCCAACTTGCACTGGAGGTGTGATTGTCGTTCCACCATCCATAAAATAAGTTGGCAGTAATCCGATACTTGCACTTGCTGACAAATCTCCTTTGTTGATAGACTGTGCTTGTGTGATAGTTATTGTTGATAAAATAATAGTTGCCGCTAAAATTGCTTTTAAATAGTTCATTCTAAAAATCTTTTTAATTGGTTAATTTAATTTGAGGTAAAAATCTATTTCCAAATATAATTTTTTATTCGTTGTTTAATGTTATTTATATTTCGAATGCAAAGGTGAACTATATTTCAATTAGAATAAAGTTTTGTGTGTTGCCATAGTATGAAAATTGGGTATCCATTATTTTACCTGTTAACTTAAGGTGCAAATTGACAAAACACTATTTCGTTTTTGATATTTGAATTAGAATAATAGTTGTATGCGATTAATTCCACCCAATGGAAATTAATTAGTTAATGAATCGTTAAGATTTTTAGAATAAATGTAGCGGCGATTGTTTTAGTTGGCTCTATGTCTGAATGAAGTGGGTGAACCAATTTTCAATGAATTGATTTAGCGAGCCTCAAGGGCAAACGTATCAAAGTTGTTTTATACAAAATTGCTTGCTCATCGTATGCGGAAATACAGTTTCGCTAAAAAAAACCTTCGGCGGAACTGAAGTTCCGCATTCGTTGCGCTACAAACTAGCGCAGAATAAAGTCTAATAAAGACTAAAATTTTAATCAATTTTAAGGTTGGAAAAATGACTATTTATCTACCTAAAGCTTTCCATCCCTTTCTTAAAATTTCAAAATCACGATCTACTTCAAAATCACGTGCATACAGAAAGTTGAGCCGTTGAATTGTTGACTCATCCGATAAATTCAATTTTAGTCCATTGAGCGGAGAGAGGACGCCTTTTTTGATTTTGGGCAAATGATTGACGTGATTGGTGGAATGATATCCTACCCATGTTTTCTTTCCTACTAAAACCTGAAACCAGTTCTTTAGAAAATTAAAACCATTTTTTACAAAAAGAAGAAGAATCGGTAAAAGAGGTAGCAATGCCAAGGCTGCAAATAAATCAAAAACGCGTTTGTTCCGTTGATTCATCGGCGATGAAATATTGTATTGAATGTCAACCGTGTACAATTCACCTGGCGTATTTTTAGAATGGCTTCCGATAATAGAGTAGCTTTCTTGTGGTAAAATTTTATAAGCTACTTCTGGTCCAAGCTGCGTCATCCAATGCATAATTTGTTGACCCGAAACATCAGAGGAACAAAAAATGATTTCATCAATTCTATAAATGTGTACCAAATCGTCAAGTTCTTTGACGCTTCCGAGGTGTGTCGATTTGTCATTTATTTCTTTGGCAGAAACGAGGCCGATGAGTTTCTTTTGGACACCTGCTTGTTGGAGTAATTTCATGACCTTATCCCCTTCTTGCTGCGAACCAACGATGATCATATTCTTCTCTGCGACTGAGCCGATGTCAAAGTTTTTATTTTTCCAAAAATGCAAAAACAATCGAAAGCCAACTGTCAAAAACAAAGTCCAAATCGTCGTCAATAAAATCAACGCTCGCGAAAACCGAAACTCATTTGGTATCAATCCATAAGTTGCAGTCATAAACAAAGTTCCCAATAATAGCCCTCGAATAAGGTTTTTTATTTTCAAAGGTCGATCATATCCGCCACTGAGATAAATACTTGATAACCAAAAGATTAGGTAAAAAGGAATATTGAAAAAATAGAAATTTGGCGAATCAAAATACTCAGGTCTATCAAAATGATAGTTGGCCCAAAAGCCTTGCAAAAACCAAATTCCCGAAACCATAATCACCGCATCGACAAAAGGCATCCAAGCATTTCTAAAAAAATTGCTAAACAAAGTCATGCCTGCTCTCACCCAAATCGCAGCCTGCAACATCAAAACAAACAACCATGCTTGATTGCCTGTAAAATGCTTTTTTGCAAAAATGATCATGGCGTTGTAAAACACTTTTACGTAGTTTAAACTGCCCTTTCGAGTACTCTCTCCTTTGTAGTGAATGATGGTCGTATCCGAAACGTAATAGTTTTTATAACCACCCAATTGCACTCGGTAGGAGAGGTCAATGTCTTCGCCATACATGAAGAAGGTTTCATCGAGCAAACCAATTTTATCCAAAACCGATTTTCGCATAAACATGAACGCACCTGCGAGTACATCGACCTCATGATTTTCATTTTCATCCAAATAACCGAGGTGATATTTATTGAAAGTTTCTGATTTTGGAAAGAAGGTCGATAGTCCAAACGTTTTACAAAACGCCACCCACGGAGAAGGAAACCCCCGTTTGCTCTCTGGCAAAAATTTACCGCTGCCATCTATCATTTTAACCCCCAACGCACCTGCATCGGGATGTGCTTCCATGAATTTGATACACTTTGAAAAGGTATCTTCTTCTACAACCGTATCTGGATTAAGCAACAAAACATATTCTCCCTTCGATACTCGAATGGCTTGATTATTTGCTTTTGAAAAACCAGGATTGTCTTTGTTGGCAATCATGATAACTTCTGGAAATTTCTCACGAACCATCTCCACTGAGTCATCTTTGGAGTTGTTGTCCACCACATAGACTTCCGCATCAATACCCTCTACTGCGCGACGCACAGAGAGCAGGCACTGCTCCAAAAAGTAGCGCACATTGTAATTGACGATGATGATGGATAGTTTCAAATTTGCCGCAATTTATTGTTGAGGTAGAATACGGCAATATCGCAGAAAGGATTGAATTTTCCATTTGATCTTTCTTCCCATCTTTTTATTTCTGCGTTCAAAAAAGCGATTGTTACTTTTCTGTTTCTAAATGTTTGCTTAATATTAATTCTTATTGAATTAAGAACAGCTTTTCTTTGATTTACTAATAATGGGAAATTTAGATTTAAAGTTTCGTTTAAGTCATTATTCAGATTTTCATTTTTTGAGTAAATTTCTCCGCTTCCTCTATATTTAATTTGACTTAAAAACGATTGGTTTAATGGAGATATTTGGATTGGTGTATTTCCTTTTTTTGTGTCGCAATGTTGAATTTTTGACGGTGAACCTTGATTCCCCAAACAAACTCCGAGTAAATTATTCCATTGCATTTCATTAGTGGAGTTTCGTGGTTCCCAATGCTCGATCTTCATTTTTTGTTTGCCCTTTTCGTCTGTTTCATTGTTAATTCTCTGATTACAATAGGCACAAACATTTCCCTGTTCTTCAATTAAAGCAATTCGCATATCATACTTGTTGCAAATGTCAAAATTGCTGCCAGGTGTAGTACGACAATCTTCTAACGAAGGTGGTTCGTTTTGGGTGTTTTTATGAATGAATTTCATAGCTTAATCTAATTCGAAAAAATCTTTAATATGGCCTTTTGCTTCTATGATATCAGGGTCATCTTCCCCATATTTGGCTTCCATCTCTTTTATATTTGCTCTCACTTTTTCAATGTTTTCTTCATCCAAAAAATCGTAAAGCTTTTGAAAATCTTCTTTAGCAATTTTTGGTCTTTCTTCCACTCCAAATATATTGTATAAAAGATTGTTTGAATCTCTTCCTTTTGTAAATGGCGTTTTTTCAACCAATTTAAAATCTTCTAAAATAAACACATTCTCCTTCGGTACAGTACTAATAACTTGCGGTGAATGAGTCGTGACTATAAACTGCACATTCGGAAAAGTTCGTCTTAGTGCAGGGATGATTTTTCGTTGCCAAGCAGGGTGGAGGTGGAGTTCTATTTCGTCGATGAGGACGATGCCGTGGCCGTGGAGAGGCGTATTAACATATATTTTAGGATTTTTATCTATTGTATTTCTAACGATCAACCTTCGAGCTATGTCTCCAACTAAAGTGAACATGGCTTTTTCGCCATCAGAAAGTTGCATAAGAGAAACCTCTTTATCATTTTTTTGAAAAGTTAACCTGATATTAGGAACTCTTTTTATTCGGGGTTCATTTATGCCTGTTTCAAAACTCTTGAATGCTTTTCTTACCCATTTAAGTTGGTCATCCCTATATTCAGAGTTTTCATTGACTCGCATTTCATTTTCAACCTCTTCTCTATATTTGAACCAATGTAGAAAGAGTTCAAAATCAATTGATGCATTGAAAGAGTCAGTATAATCGTTATCTCTAAATTTTATATCAGGTCTTATTTCTCCTTTAGGGTCATACCAATTAACATTTTTTATTAAATTTCTATTAATGGGATAAAAAGCGATAGTTGGGTAGTTATTTTTAGAAATCTCTTCATTGAAAGGAGTTATGTCTTTTTCTGAAGTTGGAAAACTCCCATTTTTGATATTACTAATTCTTTCGTGAGATTTTACTAATTCAGAGCGATATAAAATTTGAGTAGATTTACTTTTAAAAAGTGTTTTAATCCAAAGAGAATTTTCAGTATTAGGGTAGTTTTTAATGTCGAGTAATCGCAATTCAGAAATATTCCTTATGTCTAATTTAAACAAAGGAGGTTTTTTATTAATGATGTTAAACGTATTTAACTGACTTAAAGCACCAAATAAATTAGTTTTTAAAGCATCCAAAACACTCGTCTTCCCACTCCCATTCACCCCAACCAAAACCACCAACCCACCTTCCCCTTCCGGAAAGTCCATTTCCAATTTCTCGAACCCGCGAAAATTTTCTAAAACAAGTTGTTGAATTCTCATATTAATTTCTTTTGAATAGAAGTAAA
>CALLVG010000123.1 GCA_938010715.1 uncultured Saprospiraceae bacterium | reverse complement strand
TGCCTTGCTCGAAGCCAGGATTGTTCGCTAAATTACCAGTGCAGTTTTGCGCCAATAAATGAGACGAGAAAAGAAAAAGCATACAGGTGAGTGCATTCGCCGAAAGGCGTAAAATACTTTTGTTCATAGTCGAATGTTTTTGTTATTTGAAAAGCAAAATTAGGGAACCTAAAGGTGTGGGAATATAAATTCGAATTATCGTCAATTCGTTAAGTAATGCTATTCATAATGTTACTTGAAGTAGTTTTTAGGTATATTCCTTTACGAGTGGACAGCAAAATTACATTTTTTGGAATAGATTGAATAATCATATTGGGTGTATTTGTGGAAGAGTGGAAGTTTTAACGTTTTGGAATTAATACCGATAAACATCGGTTTTATATAGCATGTACCATGAAATTTTGGATTAGAGCTTTTATTGGGTCTAAGGTGAAAATTTACAGACTATACTTAACAAAATCATAAGTTCTTCGTTTGAAAAACTAAGATGCAAGATTTGCGTTTTTCTTACTAATATGACAAGGGCAACCCCAACACCTAACTTCTTGTCTATTTCAAAAAAAGAAGAAATATGAAAAAATGGATTTTGGTGCCAATGGCACTCATACTTTTCTCACTCAATGTACGGGCAGGTTATATCCTTTTGCCGATGGATCATGAGTCGCAAAAAGACCACTTGAAAGCTTACGGAATCACTTATTGGGTTTTGGATAAAGGATTGGAAGCATGGTGGTTACTCAATCATCGTGGAGGAAGTTTTGCATTCAAGCACAATGTCGCTTTCGAAAAAGAATGTAAAACACGTGGAGTGAGCTATGAGGTAATCGCAGACGGTCAATTCAATAATCTATTGGCTGAAATAGCAGATCCAGAAACAAATAAGGATGCTATCAAATTGGAAGTTGCTCCTAAAATTGCCGTTTATACACCTGACCAAAATGCACGTGGTGAAAAAATACAACCTTGGGATGATGCGGTAACGATGGTTTTAACTTACGCAGAAATTCCTTATGAGACCATTTATGATAAAGAGGTTTTGAGTGAAAAACTTGCTTTGTATGATTGGCTGCATTTGCACCATGAGGATTTTACAGGTCAGTATGGTCGCTTTTATAGAAACTATCACACACAACCTTGGTACAAAGAACAGGTGCGTCGTTCGGAAGCATCCGCCAAAGAATTGGGCTTCGCAAAAGTATCTCAACTAAAATTGGCGGTGGTAAAAAAGATTCGTGAATTTGTCGTTGGAGGTGGATTTATGTTTGCAATGTGCTCAGCAACAGACACTTACGACATCGCACTCGCTGCTGACGGTGTAGATATTTGTGCAGATATTCATGATGGAGACCCCGTTGATCCAAACGCCCAAAAGAAATTGGATTTTTCAAAAACCTTCGCTTTCAAAAACTTTGAGTTGAAAAGAAATCCACTGGAATATGAATACTCGACCATCGATCATAATCAAGGTAGAAATGTAACTGCCAAAAATGATTATTTCACATTGTTCGATTTTTCAGCAAAGTGGGATCCTGTTCCAACCATGTTGACTCAAAATCATACGCGCACGGTAAAAGGTTTCATGGGTCAAACCACAGCTTATAAGGATGCAACCATAAAAAAGAACGTCCTAATTTTGGGTGAGAACAAACCTGCTCAAGAAGCGCGATACATTCACAGTAATATAGGAGAAGGTTTTTGGACTTGGTACGGCGGACATGATCCAGAGGATTATCGTCACTTTGTCAATGACCCAGAAACAGATTTGAGTTTACACCCAAATTCACCAGGGTATAGATTGATTTTGAATAATGTTTTATTTCCAGCAGCAAAGAAGAAAAAGAGAAAGACTTAAGAGACTGTTTACCTCTATTTCATCCATGAAGTTGTAAACTTTATATAAAAAGGGTGGTTTATTCTGCAAAGAATAAATCACCCTTTTTACCTTTGCGACTTAATTTTTAAAATGGAAGAAAAAAGTAGTTGGCGCAGTAGAATGGCTCCTCAGTTTATCAAAGATTATGTGAAGATCTGGAAAGATCAAGGATTCAAAGAATTGATAAAACAAAAGGGTTGGCGCGTTTTTGCGGTTATTTTTTTCTATTATCTAATTCGAGATAGTATTCTTTACATTCTTTTACCTTACCTCGCTTACAAAGGTTTTTTCAATTAAAAAAAGTGGCTCCTCCCCGAAGTGAAGAACCACAATTTTAATTTAACCCAAAAAAAAATTCTTGATTGGCTTTTGGGTGTATTCTACAATATTCTTATCCGGCCTGAGCTGCTGCTCCTACCTGAGTTATTTCAAATTCTTCTTCTGACCACATTGGAAAAAAGGCTTGTATCTTTTCAATAGCACGATTACATGCTTGGTAAGCCATAGTCGAATCTTTTCCTGCAAAAGCCAAATGTATGATTGGTTGCTGTGGATCAATTGATCCTATTCGATGATGGATAGCCGCTTTCGAAACTCTAAAACGATTGGCAGTTGATTGAGCAATTTTGGTCAATTGCATAAATGCCTCGTTTTCAAAATCTTTGAAATCAAGTTCAATGATTTTAGAGCGTTCTGAATTATTAGTCAAGATGGCTTGACATACAAATAATTCACCTGATTGATTTCCATAAACAAATTTGGTTGTTGAAGAAAGGTCAAGGGGTTGTTTTGAAAGTTTGATGCTAAGAGCCATACTATTGTAGTTTAAGTAATTAAAAAAGAACAATTTTTAGTGAGTCAGTTCTTCTTTGAGCGGGAGGCAAAAAACTTATACTGGGAGGAGAAAAATTAATTTCAGTGACAATTTAAACCATAAAGTCAATACTTTCAAGAAATGTGACAACTCAAAAATCAATATACCCATTTTATCTATTTCCAAAAAGTCTAATCTTTGTAGAGTTTCTCTATCGCTTTTTGATTGTTTGATTCGATAACTTTTCTTTTGGGTTTTAAAGTCGGTGTCATTTCTCCTGAATCCGTTGTCCACAACTCGTGGAGCAAAATATATTGTCTGATTCGTTCATGCGGTTCGAGGACTTCATTGAAATTATCTATTTCAGTTTTTAAAAGTGCTTCTATTTTTTGATTGATCACCATGAATTGTGGAGCGGTCCAATGCACATTATTTTCCTCACTCCAAGTTTTCAGATTATTAAAATTTGGAACAATCAGCGCGCTCACTGACTTTCTTTTATAACCTAAAATCATTGCCTGTTCCATAAAAGGACTTGTTTGGAGCAGTTGCTCCAATTTTTGAGGAGCGATATATTTACCATCAGAAGACTTAAAAATCTCTTTTTTTCTTCCTGTTATTTTTAAAAATTTTCTAAAAACGACCTGTCCAATATCACCTGTGGAAAACCATCCATCATCATCCAAAACCAATTTGGTCGCTCCTTCATTTTTAAAATAGCCCATCATCACATTTGGGCCACGCACCAAAATTTCGCCTCTACCCTCTTCATCTGGCTCATTTATTTTATAATCCAAACCCGAAATTGGAATTCCTACCGTTCCTACTTTATAACCTCCTGGTTCAAATCTATTGAAGGAAATCACAGGCGACGTTTCTGTCAAACCATACCCTTCTCGTATCGGAATGTTTGCAGCTGAAAAAAGTCGAATCAATTCTGCTTGCATCGGAGCAGCACCAACCAATACCCCTTTTACTTTTCCACCCAAAGCATTGCGCCAAAATCGATAAACCAAAACACTCGCAAACCATCGTTGAATTCGATATCCAATTGCTGCTTTTTTTTCTGTATTAAATTTTTTACCCACCTTCAATGCCCAACGGATGAGTTTTCTTTTTAAGAAATTTCGACTGTTGGCAGCGGCATTTATTTCTTCATACATCCGCTCCAACAATCTTGGAACCGACGTAAAATAATGTGGACGAACAGATTTCAATTCATCTAAAGCATGCTCTACCGAAGTCGCATAATACAACGAACACCCCGCGACCATCCAACTATAAGTTACCATTCGTTCATAAACATGACTCAATGGCAAAAAACTAAAACTCGTTTTTTGATAGTCCACTGGTACCAGCGGAAGTATGCATTTAATGTTAGAAACGATGTTATTGTGTGACAACATTACGCCTTTCGGCAAACCAGTTGTTCCAGAGGTATAAATGATAGTTGCCAAGTCCTCATGTTTGATCTTGGCTTTCAGTTTTTCTATTTTTTCTAAAATTTGTGGAGTCGTTGGTTTGAGATAATTTTCAAATCCTTCGCCACCAAAACCGCGTTCCATCAAGAAGATTTTTTCTAATGATGGTAAACCCTCTTTAATCGATTTTACTTTTTTTAATAAAGTATCATTTTCAATAAAACACAACTTCGCCTCCGTTTCCTTTAAAATCAACTGAATCTCCTCCACCATCGCTGTCGAATGCAACGGCACACAAATGACTCCAATTTGCTGCATACCCATATCCAAAAAATTCCACCAAGGACTTCCTCCCCGCGCCAATATGGCAACCATATCTCCGGATTGCAATCCAAGTTCTAACAATGCCGCACTTACTTGATTGATATTTTCGATAGCTTCCTGCGTGGAGTAGGTCTTCCATTTTTTCCCATCTCGAATACCAACTGCTTTCTCCTTCGGATACTTTGCAAGTTGATATGGATAGATATCGAAAAGGCGTGTGAAGTCGTTCAATTCGTTTTGTGTTGGTTTGAATTGTGAATTTAAGGAAAAAATTATCGTTCTCGTGCACCAAACCTAATTGTTGCCTCTAATCTCAACTTGATTACTTCTTTTTCTTCGATAGTTGGAAAGTCAAAAAATTCAAGTTGTTGTAAATAATTATTAAATTCTTTTTCGGTCAAACAACACTCCAAATCTTTATCAAAATCTATATCACTTTTTATAAGTTCAAATTTATTAGAATAAGTAAGGCCAAAATCTATATCACCATGACTCATAATTTCTTCATGATAAAAACTAATAGGTAATTCTTTTAATTCGGAAGGATCAAGCGTAATCTGAATTAGTGTATCCTTTAGTTTTGGATATGGTAGCTTACGATAAATTAAGTCATTTTCAGAACTAAAAACATTATCAAGATAAGTCCTTAATCTGAAATGTAGATATATAGGAAACTCTTCTAAAGGTGGTTCATATCTGCTTTTAGAACCCTTTCCGTTTTCAAATTCTGTTATGTACTTAACCTCTCCTTTATTTAAAAACGAAACATTTCGAGTACGTTTACCATTTAAGTAGTCCGTTCTCTTAAATAACCTACCTTTATGAAAAATTTCCTTAGGCCCATGTTTCAAACCATTTCTCAAACTAACAGACTCTACTAACGCCATTTCTCCGTCAACCAATTCCCACTTTAAATAAGTTCCTGTACCATCGATAACGGTAGGATTCCCTTCTTCATCCCAAGAATCTCCAAATAATTGATACTTTGTTTTCTTATAGGCCAACTGGCCATTTTTGTGATAAATTTGAATTTTCTTATCGCCAATTATATGATAAGTGCTATTGTCAATATTGAAGGCAGGCATAGTTGGACCTTCACTGAACAATTCACCTGTTTTATAATATTGCTTTGTAATGTTTTCTTTTTCATCAGCCTCAGATTTAACGTAATAACTTTCAAATCTCAATTCACCTGTAGAGTAATATATGTATCTTTTATATTCAGGTTTATATATTGCGCTATGTAAGAGAACCTTACTTTTGGAATAGGTTTGCAATTCAAATAATTCTCCATTCTCAAGTCGCATTTTATAAGTCCCTTCTCTCCAATAACCATGATCATGCTTTCCAAAATTTTCTTCCAACCACCCTGTGTATTCATTATCAAAAGTTTCACCATTGGGGTTCACAACTAAAGAGTCTATATTTTTGAGAATAAAATTATTCACCATTTCATTCTTAACTTCTGCTTTTATAGAATTCCTAATTCTATATGGTTGTTCTCCTAAGTTTATTTGTTTAAAATATCTACGAATCGATTTAAGGTCTTTCTCAGGATAACCAATTTCTTCATAAAAAGAAATCAATTCGTCTTCGAATGGGAGTAAGAATTTTTCAACAAAACACTCTTTTTTGAAGCATTCGCAATATTCAAAATCCACAAACTTAGACCAAAGGAAAATTTTTCGTTGAGCTGATGAGTATTCATCTAAAACAGCTTCTAAATTCAAAAGACGATCGTCATTAAAATCCAGAGCACCTGAAACAGAATATAATAGCCTATGCTTGTTTACGTAAAAGTCGTGATAAGAAATAGAAGGAAATTTTAAATCAATGTTTTCTTCCTGTGCACCAATTTCGCTTGATAAGGTAAGCGCAATAAAAAGTAGGATTAGGGTTTTAAATAGCTTTTTCATATTATTTTTAGTTAAACTTGAATATCAATATCAACCAAAAAGTTATCACCTTTTGGTTTGAATTGTGAATTTAAGGAAAAGTTTTTTGTAAAATAAAAAAACGCCATGACGCAAGTATAAAACTTTGCGTCATGGCGTCTTTGCGTTCAAAAATAGTATCCTTTAAAAATCCATTCCCAAACTAAAATACAATTTAGGATCCTGCACTTTGCGCGTCTCAATACCCCAAGCATAATCGACTCGAAGCATGTACCCAAAAAGCAACATACGCGCACCAACCCCATAACCCGCTACCAACGGATCACGGAAGTAATTAACTTTTGTGACAACAGGAGCCACGTTAGGATCATCTCCCTGAAAGAGAAAAACAGTATTGATCGGATTTTCTTTTGTAAAAGGAGTAATGCCCTGCCACGCCGTTCCGCTATCAAAGAAACCAACTGCTTGGAAATTTCTGAAAAAGGCAGAGGAAGTCCGAGGAAAAATATATCTAAACATTGGAATTCGTATCTCTGTGTTGATCAATGCAAATGAATTTCCGTTTCTGATATTCATACGAAAACCACGAAGATTGGCCGCAACTGTCTGATAAGCAAAATTATTATCTGCAGGAAGTGGAATGGAATTATCAAATTTATTTCGAGGCAAATCAAGCCAATTCTCTACTCCACCCAAGTGGAAAAGAATCTTTTCTGCACCAAAAGAAGTCGCACCAGATGCTCTGAGCGCCAGTACAGAGTGTTTCAAAAACCGTTGATAATGTCTGGCATCAAAACCCAAGACCCCCATAAATCCCTTTCCAAAATTGAAAGAAGGATCATCCGTCAAATTCAAAGCAAGGCGCTTGACGCCTTCCGCATAGAATTTATATCGTGTTCCATTTTTGATATTCATCGCTACGTCAATAGTGTTATCAAAAACATATTCCATTTTCAAACCTAAACGTTGCTCCCTTATGATGGCTTCGGTCAAGGTTATGTCATTCGTCGCCAAAGGTGTTAATCGATCGGTACGAGCAGTTCCGATAACCCTCAAACTTTTATAAATATTAAAAGGATAGCTCCACTGAGTCAAAGCAATATTTGAGGTCGTTTCGAATCGACGAGGATTTCCTGGTTGACTATCATCAACGCTTTTTTTGTTTCGACGATAGTAGGCGTAGCGTTTATCAATTCTACTTTTTTTATCATCAAAATAAAGAAAATACTCCGCTCCATCAAAAGTAGTTGGAATCCTAACACCACCTTCTATTTGGTAATCTTCCAGCAAATCTTTGAAATTTGCTTTCATCAAAATACCAGCGGCTGGCGATAAACTTCTTGCCAATTCATCATTATTACCAACAGGTTGAGCTCCTGTTCCACCTTGACCACCTCCATTTGGCGTACCTGCGTAACTACTCAAACCCGTAAACAGTAAACTGTTATCCATATTCGTCGTCAAGAAATCTGTTCTGAATTTTAAACGATATGGGATGATACGTGCAGGTCGGAATCGATGCACTTCATCTTCTTTTACAAGAATGTTTCTTATAATTTTAATTCGACTGTCTGGATTTTCTTGAACTTCATCATCCAGAACAATCACTCTTTCGTTTTGCTCTTCTATATCTTCAAATTCAGTTTGAAAAAGGTAATTATCAATATCTAATTTTTCGTCTTCATTCTTTGGTTCTTCTTTTACCTCATTTTCTTTCACCTCTTCTTCTTTGGGTTTCTCACGTTCTATTTCTTTTATTTTTTCAATGTGTTCATTCAATTCTTTCTCAACTCTTGATTTTAGTTTTTGAGATGCAAAACGAGAAGCTGCGAACTTGGTCGGCTTTGGCACAACTGTTTCCTCTGGTAAAAGATCACCGACATAAAAGTTATTACGCCCATCCATTTGGGTATTCACCACGTATTTCCCAACCGTCGGTGCTGTATGATAGGAGCTTAAATTTCTATTCAAATTACTTTGAAAATGGCTAACACCACGAGTTTTTATAACTGGTCGGGTATAAATAGAATCAACCAAAGTAGAATCTAAAGTGGAAGTAGAGGAATCAATATGCATCACAAACTCATCGCCATCCTTCAACAAAATCACCTTTTCGTGATGTGAAACATAATCTTCGAGATAACCACTGACTCTATTATATACACCACTTTCATCACTCAAAAATCCAAAATAAGTCGTATCAATCGCAACGGGTTGCCGCTCATTTGCAAATGGTGTTGCCGTCACTTGAACCAGTTCTTTTGAATCATTTTCTAAATCGTAATAAAAAACATCAAAAGTTTCGATTGGTAAAATCGTATCCATTCGAGCAGCAACGTTAGTAGTAGTCTGCCGATTAGAGGTAAATAAAATTCCTTTCTTGTTTCTTAATTTAACAAACTTCGCATCAAGATCATCCCAAAAATCATTGGTAATTCTTTTAGTTTGTCGAGTATTCAAGAAGTACAAAAACAAGTCAGAATACCCCCAAATTGTTCCCGAAAAAACCATAGTGTTCGGGTCAATAAAATCTATACTATTGATACGCTGATATTGAGGATCAAGCGGCTCCGTTATAGATTTATCAGAATTCACATCATGCAGTCGAAGTTGAATCACATCTCTTCGTTCATAAATAATAGCCAATTGAAAATTGTTAGGACTCCAAGCCAGTATCGGATAGTTGTAATCCGTTGCCTGTATCACATTTCTAAATCCATTTTTAAAAACAACCTTTCGCTTTCCCGTTTCTACATCCTGCACATAGACTTTCGTTTTACCAATTTCATTTGAAACGTAGGCTATTTTTTTACCGTCTGGACTTATAACCAAACGATTGAGTGGGAGCTTTCTTTTGTTTTTTAATTTTAAAGGCGCTTGTGCTATCTCGCTAAATTCCTTTGATTCTCTGTTATATCGTTCGTTGTAGTAGATTTTCCAAGTTTCCATAACCTGTACGTAAGGCGTTCCGAGTACATACAACAAGCCGCTTTCCACACTTCTATTGATACGAGTCAAATAAACTAAATTGGAAACGGTATTTTCGTTATGATTCTGGCTGATGTAATACCACATGGAGTGGCCTGCCAATTTAGGATTCTCTCTTGCAAATTTTTCAAACCCATTAAATTCTTCGTCTAAAATGATGTCACGCATCTGATTATCCAAATCGGTATTCCATTGTTCTCCACAGTAACCAACCAATCCTTGTTTGAACCATTCGGGCAAGTTCATCATCACTGCATTCTGAACAATCTCTTGCAAACTCGAACCAAATAACATTGAATTAATAAACACCGATGCAATTCCCTCGCGAACTTGTCGTTTCAAATCTCTATGGTCACCATTAAAATAGACGAACATTTTATTACCAACTATTTTGGCTTGACCTGTGTTATTTACGAATGCTTCTTCGCTACCAATATTACTTTGTTTTAGATCTGTGAGGTCAACATAAACGATGATTTCGATTCGTTTATTCATCCGATGCTCAAGGATACTTTGGACATCTTTGAACTCTTGCTCAGCGATTTGAATAACTGCCTGACCAACATTGCGACCTTCACCATACCAATAGGCTACAAAATTTTGACTTTCATACTCAGACCAATCCTCAAAATCTTTATGAAACTGAACCCTATTTTTACCAAATTCTGTATTAATCATCTGTGCAGAAAGCACCAATGGGAAGAAAAAGGCCAAGAAAATTCCAGTAAATATAGATCGCATCATTTAGAGTGAATTTAGTAGTCTATTGTAAAAGCTAACTGAATTATGTCAAAATATGATTTCAATTTAAATCATTTTGAGAACAGTTTCACCTATTTTGAACGCGATTGATAATTATTTGTTTTTTAGACATCTTGCAGATGCTACTTTTTTTATCAAAAACGTCTCATTTAGTAATGAATAGCTTACTCCGACATCCAGCCATGAAGGAAATCGAAAAAGCACTCAAACGTGAGGTTTGGGAAATGCTTGCGATTGGCGTACTATTCATAGTGGGCGGCGTTATTTTGATGTATTTATCCAAGACCACCTATTTCTTTTTTGGCATTATTGGTTTCATCCTACTTGGACCAGGATTTTATCTGTTTTATAAAACTTTCCAAAATCAAGATATAGAAACTTCTCCTGTAATCAGAGCACTTCGGGACAAGCGGCAAAGCATCGTTTGGATATATCCATTTGTGACTCAAGTTATGCCATTTGGGATTTCTCTATTTGCGCGCTGTTATATTATCATGAAATTGGCAGATGGCACAGAGTGCTCTTTTCAAATCCCCGTCAAAAAGAAAAAACTAATACTCGGTTGGCTCAAACGACTTTTACCTCATGTTCGTTTTGGTTTTTCTAAAGAAAGAGAAACCCTTTACGGCGAAAGTCCTGAATCTTTCCTCAATCGAAATTGGGACAAATAACACTATAAGAATTACCCAATCCTTCGCGTGTTTCTACTTTAATAAATTCATACCTTTGCGTTGCCTTTTTTTTTATAACCAACTTGGCTTACCTAACGGCCAAGACCAAAATTATTTTGCATGTCGAAGGATGTTACTACTCTTCAAAAACGCACAGAAAAAGCGCTACATATTTGGAGAGAAAAAGAAAAAATCGCCTTAGATTTACTACATATCGTTGGTGATCTTAGATTCGATAAATCAATCGAATTAGTTTTTTTTAGAAAAAACATTTACGATACTAGACCTAGTGAATTAATTTCTCTTCATGAAATTTCAAAGAATTACCATGATGAGCCTATCCCAGTTAAATTATCTTTAAAAATTGCTCAAGCAATTGATGCTATTCCAAATTTTGGCCCAGCGAAAATTGACATTGGGAAATTGAGTGTAGAATGGCTCAAAAAGAAATCTTTCAAAATCACACACAACGATTTTGTTTCTACTGCCTTAAGAAATCTAAATGAGGAAGAATCTCATAACGGTTCTGAATCAAAAGATGTCGTGCTCTATGGACTTGGACGTATCGGTAGATTGGCTGCTCGTCGAATCATCGAAACAACTGGACGCGGTAGCCAGCTACGTCTTAAAGCAATTGTTGTTAGAAAAAAAATGGAATCCGTTGCAGAAGAATTGGAAAAAAGAGCTGCCTTACTCAAAACAGATTCTGTTCACGGAGATTTCAATGGCGTCATCGAAGTGGATGCTGAAAACGAGGAGTTGATTATTAATGGAAATAAAGTTAAAATAATATTTGCTGGACGTCCATCAGATATCGACTATACAGCCTATGGTATAAATGATGCATTGGTTATTGATAACACTGGCGTTTGGAGAGATAAAGAAGAATTGAGCATTCACCTTCGTCCAGGAGTGGCTCAAGTTATGTTGACTGCACCAGGAAAAGGCATTCCAAACATCGTTTATGGTGTAAATCAAAAAGAATTGGATGTTGACAATGACAATATATTTTGCGCCGCATCCTGCACGACCAATGCAATCGTACCACCACTTAAAGTGATTGATGATGCTTATGGTATCCAAAGAGGACATATCGAAACCATACACGCCTATACCAATGATCAAAATCTTTTGGATAATTTTCATAAAAAGTCAAGACGTGGTCGCGGAGCACCAATTAATATGGTACTTACCTCGACTGGTGCAGCCAAAGCGGTTGGAGTCGTTTTACCTCATTTAGGTAAAAACCTTACGGGAAATGCAGTTCGAGTTCCAGTTCCAACGGGTTCAGTAGCGATTCTTAATTTGACTCTCAAAAATAAGACGACCACTGATGAACTGAATTCACTTTTGAAAAATGCTGCTTACAATGGTAACTTAGTAGAGCAACTTCATTTCTCTACTTCAACTGAATTTGTATCAAGTAATATTGTAGGTTCAACTAGTGCCTCATTGATTGATGGTCCATCAACTATTGTTTCTAATGATGGAAAAAATATCACTGTATATGCTTGGTATGACAACGAATACGGCTATACCTGTCAAGTTGTTAGATTAGCGAAATATGCGGCTAAAGTTAGACGTAAACGATATTATTAATTAAGTAGCACGGCTTAAATAATCGTCATTTTGACAGCACAGATTTTTCGCTAAAACAGGCAAAAAATTATTGCATAGTTGAGCTACAGAATTATTTTTTGCCTCGCATAGTAAAAAATTAAGCATTGATCACTCTACAATCTATTTCAGAGTCAAGAGACTATTTCAATTAAGACTACAAACCTAAAAGAGCCGTTCAGATTGATTCTGAACGGCTCTTCTTTTTTGCTTTAGGAACGCTCAAAAAATAAGTTCTCGATTTCAAAAAATTAGTGAAGGAAAAGTGATTGATAATGAGGTTTTTCGAGCTAATTTTTTGAATTGAAGAGGGAAGTTATTTTTTGAGTAATACTTAATGTGAAAGATAAAAAAAACCCTGCCCTTATTTTGGAGAGGGGGCAGGGCACAAAAAAGCTATGAAAACTAAAACATCTTTATTCAATTTAAGAACTTGCTACACTGGCATTATTTACCTCCATCAAGTTCATCTTGCCATTTTTTCAATTCATCCCATTTTCCATCTGCTGCAAGATTTGCCTGCTGTGGCCAAGTCGTTGGGTCATGCATTTTATATCTATTACCCGCTGCTACCAAAATTTCTTTTATTTTTTCTACGTCGGTTGACGCCAGTGAAGCAAATGTAAGAATTCCTGCATCATTTAACAAACTTGCTATCTTAGGACCGATGCCTTCAACTTTTTTCAAATCATCTGGCTTTCCAGTTGAACTTGGAGCGGCAGCGGCTGCCATAGGAGCTGCAGTTTCTGCTTTTACCTCTTCTACTATTGGTGCAACTTTAGGTGCAGCAGTTGACTTTGGCGCCTCTTCTTTAACAACAGGCTTAGTAGCCTTTTGTTTTTTAGTTTTGCTAATTTTTGCAACTGTTTCTGCAACACCATCGACAGGTAAAATACTTACAAAAACACGGTTTTTGTACCCTTTTCTATAAACAACAGTACCAGCTATCTTAGCATGTACTGTAAAATCTTTTCCTAAATAACAATTTTCACCAACGTGGTACTTAGTTCCTCTTTGGCGAATGATAATGTTTCCAGCTTTAGCAGTCTGACCTCCGTATAATTTAACACCAAGGCGTTTACTATTACTGTCACGTCCATTATCTGAACTACCGGATGCTTTTTTATGAGCCATTTTATAATTTTTTTAATTTGAAAAAATTGATTCTACTAATATCGAATTACCCAGCAATGCCGTTGATTTCAATTTTAGTAAATGACTGGCGATGACCGTTTTTCTTACGATACCCCTTACGGCGTTTCTTTTTGAAAACAATGACTTTATCGCCTTTTTCATGTCTTACGACAGTAGCATTAACTTTGGCTCCATTAATTGTTGGTTTACCAAGATTAACACTCCCATCATTGTCTATGAGATGCACCTGATCGAAAGTGACACTATCACCTTCTTTTGCATCCAGCCGGTGGACAAAGATCTCTTGACCTTTCTCTACTTTAAATTGTTGACCGGCAATGGTTACAACTGCAAACATTATTATTAAATTTTAAGTTAAAAAACACCCATTTTTTAAAACGGGCTGCAAAGATAGTTTTATGTAACAAAAAATCCAACTATATTTTCTAAAAGAATTTTTATAACGCAATTATTTGAGATTGAATTTAAAATAATTTTCATTTGAAAAGAATTTAAAATTCAATCTCCACAAAAAAGGTATTTTCAGCCTATAATTAATAATGGCTTGTTTCATTTCATAATAAATGAAATTAGCACATCGTTTCAGTTAACTTTTATAAGATCTATTAAATCACATTAATTTATGAAAAAGAATCTATTATTAATCACAATCCTTTTTGCTTCTTTTAACCTATTTGGCCAACTTGACTTGAAAATTAATCCTATTGGGTTATTATTCGATAGTCCCGATCTTGTAGCAGAATATGGTTTATCAAGTGATTTTGGTGTTGAATTAGGAATTGGCCTCAATTATGGGGATCGTAGTATAGTCGGAATCGATTTTGCACGATCAGGTTATAACATTTTAATGGCAGGAAAATACTATTTCGGCCCGAATAATGGCTTTGATAACTTTTTTGCTGGGGTATATGTAAAGCAAAGAGCTTTTACACTTACTGATAAGGACGACTCTGATAATTTTGACTACGGATACAAAAGTTCTAGGTTTGCTCTCGGACTTTTAACTGGTTATAAATGGTTAAGCAATAGAGGAGTTATGTTGGAAATTGCTACTGGCCTTGGTAGATCTTTACGTAAAAAAACAGTACTCAACAGAGCAGATAATGATATAGCAATTCCTAATTTCGGATTTGACTTTGTTTGGCGTGTAGCTGTTGGATACAGAATAGGCGGAGGAGACAACTAATTAATCATATTTTCAAGTTAAGTAAAGCTAAAAAAATAACCTTTCGATTTGAAGCTGTTCTTTTTCCATTATACTTCCCCGATTAAAATCGGGACACGCGTTAAAAATCCTCGCCAATGCTAAGGCATTGTCTGCGGTTTTTTGCCTCGTCTAATGAAAAAACAACTCACTTCAATTTCGAAACTTTATTATTTCAACTTTACTAAATACTTATAAAAGCCTCTTTGGATTCATATCTAAAGAGGCTTTTCTTTTATTCTAATAGGTCAGAAATTTACCTGCCAAGACAAAAAAATAGCTTACGTCCTTTTAATAAGATTTGCTGTTCATTAATCAAGTTGACTGACCTATAAATGGATGTTTTAAATTAAAAAAGCTTGGTACAACATATAACTTTAGTTTAAAGCCATAAAAAAAGCTCCACCAGAATGTATCTGATGAAGCTAATTTATATTGAGGCTGGCAGCGACCTACTCTCCCACCCATGATGAGGCAGTACCATCGGCGCTAAAAGGCTTAACTACTCTGTTCG
>CALLVG010000122.1 GCA_938010715.1 uncultured Saprospiraceae bacterium | reverse complement strand
TATTCTGGCAGATGGAAACTCCGCTATTTTGTGATTGAATTTTTTTCTATTGGAAAAGTAATTAATAATTTAAACTTGACCTTATAAAATTTAGATTTTCTGCGCTCCTTTGTGTCCCTTATCAGTCGGGAGACTGAACTCAGCAGTTAATAAATGGCTACATGGTTTTATGGTTGAATGGCTGTTCTAAAACAATTGGTAGTGTTGACAAATTTTCTGTAAGAAATTCGTGCTCGCGCGAGCTATGCTTAGTTTTTTCAAAGAAAAATCAACATCTAAAATATCACTACCGAACAATTTAACCATCAAACCATTCAGCCATTTAACCATCAAACCACTTTTTTAGAGAAAATCAATACTTTTTTATCGATTCAAAGGTTTGCTCTACCCAACTAATTGCTACTCCTCTGGAATTACAGCACCATTTGCTGCCCAATTTTTCACTGCTTTGATGTATTCCTCTTTTCCGATTGGTGGCAATTCTCTTTGATTTCCATTCACATCAATTCCTGGTTCCCAAGCCCATAGCACGAGTTCATGCTCGGTGAGGTGTTTCACAGTTTCTTCTAATGTTCTTCCATTGTTGTTTTTTGGATTGAGCATCGACTTGGCGATTTCGACTCTGCTGAGTCCTTCCCATGCCATTTTGAGTGGAGCCAATCCCCATTCGGGTGCGCCAGGCACACCTGAGTAAATATTGTTTTCTTCTCCATGACAACTTTTGCATTTGAGGCCAGGCACGCCATGGTCGTCGGCACCTCGTTGTACTCCAAAATAATGGATATGGCTATCTTCTCCCTGACGTGGACGGTCACCAGCAGGATGACAATTGACACATCGCTTGTGTGTCAAAACTTTCATCATGGTCGTAAACGGATCTCCCTCAATTTGAATGGCTACCGATTCAGGATTTGACTCAGATTTTTCAAAATAAGATAGGTTGCTGGCTGAATCGTTGAATGCAAAACTCGCCACAAAACAACTTAAGAAGATTAAAAATATAATTATTTTTCTGTTTTGCATTTTATTAAATGTTGGTTTTAAAATTTACTTTGTAAAGGTGCTTTTTGAAAAAAAAGTTATGAATCCTTCAATGTAGCTCCAACGTGTAGGACATCTGTAGTGTTCATTAAGAACCTCGCTGGTTTCAGGTCTCTAAGATTGAAACTATTTATTCGCCCGTCTCCAGACGGAACATGGAAAACAAATCTTAGGCGCAGTATAAAAGTTTGCGTCTGGAGACGCGCGGATAGAGCATCCCAGTCTGGAGACTGGGACGAGCAAGGTATGTGAGTCCAGTCTGGAGACTGGACCCAGCGGCGACTGGACATAGCGGTTCATTTATAACTGTTAGAACTGAATCAATATTTCTTCGTTATATTAAGCGTTTAAAACTTCTTGAAAATGGGATAAGAATAAAAGAAGACCCACCTTTACCAAAATTCAATCGGTTCTCTTTTTATGACCCATTTAATAATCGAATCGAATTATTGGAAGAGATTGAAAATCAATTATGATACAAAAGGACATTATACAAAGGTTGATTCATCAGATTTCAATTGTGTTGGCTCGAATGATTGGTAAGGAACCGAAGGAACAATTGATGATTCTTGAAGAATATTTTGAACAACAAAATGGTCTGAGCAGCAAGGGAATGGATGGCGTTTCAAATGAAAACTTGCTGAATTATTTGAGTAAAGAAATGAATTTGAATGTTTATCAAATCGAAGCTGTTGCGGGGGCACTCAATGCAAGAGGTGATGTCTTTTTGAAAGAACAAAAAATAGATCAAGCCTCTAAAGATTTTGAAAGAGCAATTTTATTATTGGATTATGTGGATACGGAGACTTCAACATTTTCTTTTGATAGAAATGACTTGATTGCGAGTATAGCGGATAAATTGAAGCAAGTAATTTAGCTACATTTTGATTTTGATTTCTAATTTTGATTTTCATTTTAAAATAGCACATGGCAAAAACAAATCACTGGACAGGTTCCAAAAAATACGTTTGCGATCCGAATTTGGCGCAATCATTTCACATGGCAAGAGTTTTGGGAATGCCGCTTTTGATAGAAGGCGAACCTGGAACTGGAAAAACCGAATTGGCTATTCAATATGCTACGGATCAGAAGTTGGATATGTTCACCTATCCAGTTGGTTCCAAAAGTAATGTAGAGCAATTTGTGGCAAGATTCGATCACGTGAAGTATTTGCGTGACTCTCAAATTGAAGTTTTAAATACTCAGCGTGAGGAAAAAGGATTGGATTCTAAACTGAGCACTGGTGGTCGATCGACCGAGCAATTGAGCGATTACATTATCAAAGGGCCAGCGGCGCAAGCGTTTTCTGCGCCCAATTCAGTTTTGCTGATTGATGAGATTGACAAAGCACCTCGTGAGTTTCCCAATGATTTGCTTTATGCGCTCAGTCACCGCAAATTCATCATGCCTGAGTCAGGCGATGTGATCGAAGTGAGTGAAGAAAACATGCCAGCAATCATCATTACTTCCAATCGCGAGCAAGAGTTGCCGACTGCTTTTAAGGGAAGATGTATTTATCATTACATCCATTTCCCAGAGCAAGACACGATGCGCGAAATCATTTTGAAACATCATCCCAAAATAGAAAAAGAAGTGACCCAAGCGGCTATGAATATTTTTTATCACCTGAGAGATTTAGGTCTCGAACGTGCACCCACCACGCGAGAAATATTGAATTGGCTCAAATACATGCAGCAATTTGCCACGAAAGATGCACTCGCTAAAATGGGAGATTTGGATGGCATTGGCGCACTCATCAAAACACAAACTGATTTGGAAAAAATCCAAAAACATATATTGAGGAATCCCGATGATTTTAAAAAGAGATCTCTGAGCAATTAATCTAAGTTGCGCTCAATGAGGTTGTTTTAAATGGTTTTATGGTTAAAGAAAACCAGTTAACCATATAACAACTTAGCCTTTCCTATTACTTGGAGCATCAACTTTTTTCCTTTTCTTTGGTTTTTTCTTAGACTTTATTCTGAAAAATGTTGTAGAGCGGTTGATTGCTATTTTTTTACCAATTGAGGCAAAAAATTTAAGGATAGCCTTAGTTATCGTTCAATTTTTTAACGAAAAGTGGTGAAAAAAGAGTGATTAAACGCATACAAGATGTTTTGGAATAAAGTCTATT